>JAESRM010000227.1 GCA_016764635.1 Planctomycetota bacterium | reverse complement strand
CGAGGACCTGATGGCCGCCGCCTACCGCGGCAGGCTCGGCAGTCTCGACCGCCACTCCAGCTACTTCGCTTCCAAATCATTCAAGCGCTTCGAACAGGACCTAGACGCCGAATACGGCGGCATTGGAGCCTACGTGGGCATCGACCGCGAAGACGGTCTGTTCACCATCACGCGCCCGCTCTACAGCGGCCCGGCCTACAAAGCGGGCATGCACACGGACGACAAGATCATCCGCATCGGCGACTGGCCCACCGTGGGCGAGAAAATGGACGATGTGATCAAGCGCCTCAAAGGTCGCCCGGGAACTTCGGTCAAGCTCTACGTCTGGCGCCGCGGCATGGACGCGGGTTTGATCGACCGGCCCACCGACGACATGATCATCGAGGTCGAGCGCGCCATCATCACCATCCCGCCCGTGCACCACGAGATGCTGCCCGGCAAAGTGGGCCTGGTCGAATTGACCACTTTCAGCAAGGTCGCAAGCGGCCAACTCGTTGAAGCCATCATCGCCCTGCAAGAGCAAGGCGCCACGTCCTTCATCTTGGACCTGCGCAACAACTCAGGCGGTCTTCTGAACGAAGCCCGCAACGTGGCGGACATTTTCCTGCCCAAGGACAAGTTGGTGGTCAGCACGGCCGGCAAGGGCAAGGGACGCCAATGGAAAACGGTCAAACCGGCCCTGGTTCCCGAGGACATTCCGGTCACGGTTTTGATCAACCGCTTCAGCGCCTCGGCCTCCGAGATCGTTGCTGGCGCGCTTCAAGATCACGGTCGCTCCCCCCTGGTGGGCCAACGCTCCTACGGCAAGGGATCGGTGCAAAACCTGTTCCTACTGCCCGGCTACCAAGACGACACCTTCGTGGACGAAAACCACAACCGTCGCTTTGACACCTGGGAGAAACTGGCCACGGACCACAACAACAACGGGGAGTTTGACTTCGCCCCGCACATCAAACTCACCATCGAGCGCTACATGCTGCCCACCGGTCGCTCCATCCACCGCGAGTTGGACGACGAAGGCAACATCACCTCGCCCGGCGGTATCGAACCGGATTTGAACGTGGAACAGATCCGCCGCAACAGCTGGGAAATCGTCGAAATGCGTCGCATCCAAGGCACCGGCAAACTGCGCGAATACGTGCATGTCACCTATCCCGGCAAGGAGAGCCTGTTCGACTCATTGGCCCAAACAGACGATGACGATTACAGCGCCTATCCGGGATTCGACGACCTGTTCGCCGACCTGGGCACCGTGCTCACCAAGCAGGATGTGCGTTTCCTTCTGCGCATGGAAGTTCGCCGCAAGGTGCAAGACGCCCGCGGATCCGCCTTCCCCCTGGGTGATTTCCAAAGCGACCTGCAGCTTCAAAAGGCCATCGCTGAGAACTTCAAGGCACTTGGCACCACCGTCGAAGAAACCGCAAGCTACGCCAAGACTTTTGACGAGCCCACCGAACCGGGCGCACCGCCCGCATTGCTGGCGCGTGCTGAGGACCTGCAGAAAGCTTTGGACCTGGTCAAAGGCCACGGGGAAGGCGGCTTGGACGAGCAGCAGCTCAAGACCCTTCGACAGCTCCTGGAATCGGCTTCCGGACAGAACTAGGCGCTGCTAGCACGCAACAAAAGGCAGCCGGTGACCCACGTCACCGGCTGCCTTTTTATGCACCCCGATCTAGGCCTGGGTCAAACGCTATCGGAGTTTCTGGAATCAGGATCCTCGTCCGCCCACTCGCGCAAGGCCGGCAACACCAGTTCCTTGGCCAGGATCACAAGTGTGGCCGTCAACGGCAATGCGATCAGGAAACCAAACATTCCAAGTGCCGCGCCGCCCGCGAATACGGACACGAGCACGACCAAAGGGTTGAGGCCCAATGAACCCCCGATAATGCGTGGCACGAACACATAACCTTCCAGCAACTCAGCCACGCCAAAGACGACCAGGATGCGAACCAAGTGTGGCACGAACTCCACGGATTGCTCGACCGCCCCCACGGGCCCTAGCAAGCCCACAAGGAAAGTGAACACCGCCGCCATGCTGGCGCCGAAGAATGGAATCAACGCCGCAAACCCAGCGGTCAACCCGAGGAAAAGGGCGTAGGGTATTCCGGCCAAGTACAGACCGATAGCGATGCTCAGACCTTTCAGGAAGCAAACGAGCAACTGCCCGCGAAAGAAGCTACTGATGACTTCGCCGATCTTCCTGCCCACATCCGTAAAGCGCTTACGCTCGTTCTCGGGGAAGTAACTGCGCACAAAACGGTGGATCTTTTCCAGGTCGAAAAGCAGGAACCAGGTGTACATGGGCAACAGCACCAACATGCTGATCAACCCCAACATGGACCCAAAAATGGCGCTCGCCAAATCCACACCACGCTTGGCAGCCGTGCCGGCCATGGAAAAGTCGCTGCCCAGAATGGCTTCGTTCCAAACCCGCTGCAAGGCGGGCAGCAGATACAAAGTGTCGCCGGCAACAACGGTCTCGTCCACGGGCCCAGGAGCAAGTCCTTCCACGGGCGGTTTGGATGCGCTCGCCTCGCTCCCGGCCGGCGGGCCATCGATGTCAGGCTTCACCGTTTCCCCGTCCCCGATCAAACTCCCCGCAGGATCCCCACCAGGAACCTCCGCCGAGGACTCCTCAAGGTCGGACCCCTCCGCTGTCAACCAAGCCACCCAACCAGAATCTTCGTGCTCATCCAAGAGCTCGCCGAAACGGCGGTCCAGGTTGGTGAACAGTCCAGCCTCCTGGCCACGGGTGTGATCGAGCACGCGCTGAAACAGATTGGATCCCTGATTCCAGAAAGCCACCGTGAACATCAACCCCAACGCCATCGCCAGAAGGTAGATCGTGTTCACCGCGCGCTTGCGGCTCCATCCTCGCCCTTCAAGCTTCAAGACAAAGGGGTGTACGATGAAGGCCAATATGTAGGCCAGAAGTAGCGGGTTGAGCACCGAACGCACTTCCCAAGCGAACCAAGCGCAAAGCAGGCCCACGATGGCCAGCCCCAGGTTGCGCTTCTTGCGTTGATCGAATTCTGTCATGGTCTTGAAAGGCTAAGAGTCGGAAGCTGTGGGTTCAATGTGTGCAGGCAGGGTCGGCTGGTAGGACTCCACAAACGCTTGGTCAAAATCAAAGACGTCCGCAAAGTCCTCCACGGTGTCCGTGTCCTGACGATTCATCAATCCATTTTCGATCAGAAGGAAAACGATCCGGCCCCAATCCTTGGTGCATTCGACCCGCCAGGAACGCCACACGTGGGCGGCTAGCGGACCGTAAAGCTCCATGGCCCGCACGCGCATGCCCTCCAACAATTCCTGGCCGGTCACATGGCGTTTGTCGGCCTCTTGCTCCAACTTGCCTGCCAGACGAACCGCGTGGTCCAAGGCGTCATAGAGGAATTGAAAGGCCTCCAAGGCAAAACGTCCATCCTCTTTCCATATGACTCTCAAGGGGTCTTTCATGCTGATTACCGTTTCTTACTTTGGGGTGCGGGAGAGGAACCTAGAAGAGCTCTGTCGAGCAAAGTCTCCGCACCGATGTTCAAGCCCACATCCTGCCGCACTTGCATCCAAATTTGCAAAGCCTGGCTGCGGTCCGTGTCTGAATAGGCGAGCAAGGGATTGAGGCAATCCCCATGGGCCAATTGATCGGGGTGCAAGCCTGCACCCAGACGTCCTGTATCCCGCCAAAGCTCCAAGCCCAAGTCCAAGAAGCAGCGCGCCCGATCGCGGGCCTCCGCCGCGGGCGTCTTGCCCGTGAACTTGCCCTTGAGTTCCATGACAGCCATACGCGTAGCGATAGCACCACGCTGGCCGGAGGCCCACTCAATCAGCAAATCGCGCATAGCTGGTATGGAATTGCGTTCGAGCTCCATCGCCCGGCCTGGAGACCCTTGAGCCATGCGCACAAGACGATCGAGCTCCTCGGTTTCGACCCCCTGCTGCTCAAGGATAGCGCGCGCCACCTGGGCATCGGGCGCTGCGGCCCGAACCACGATGACCCGGCTTTGGATGGTTTCCAAGAGGCGTGCGGGCATGGAGGTCTCCATGATCAACACCGTGCCGGGAGCCGGCTCCTCCAGGGTTTTGAGGAACGCGTTCTGGGCGTTCAAGTTCATGCGTTCGGCCTCGCGCACGAGCACGACCCGATAGCCCCCTTCCGCGCTGCGTAGGGAGAGAAACTCCCCCACGGAAACGCCTTGAAATCCGCCGGAGGGCGCGCCCTTACGCTCCGCAAAGAAAGCCACGGTCAGCGCATCCATGCCAGCAGCGCGTGCGTCCACCAGCAAAAGGTCCGGATGCGTATTGGCGCGCAACCGTCGACAGGCCCCGCAAGACATGCACGGAGCGCCGGGCCCGTTGTCGCACAGGAGCCCCGCCGCGAACCATTTCATGGCGGTGAATTTCCCAATGCCTGCGGCCCCTTGCACCAAAAGGGCATGGGGCAAATGGTCTGAGCGTGCCGCACTCCACAGGCCTTCCATCCAGGCGTCGTGCCCGAGGGGCTGGGTCCACTCGGCCCGCTTGACAGCAGTCTTTTTCTTAACGGGTTTGATTTTAGAGGGCAACCTGCACCTCCTTCCAAACCGCCCCGGCCACCTCTTCCATGGAGGCGTCCGCATGCACCCAACGCGCTCGAGGCTCACGCCCCACGTACTCCTCGTAACCCAATGCGACTCTCTGATGATAAGCATCGCCCTGGTTCTCGATGCGGTCGGTTCCAGCGCCACGGCGCTCCATGGCCTGCTCCAGCTGCAAACCCAAAATCAATTCCAGATCAGGGTAGGGACCTTCAATCTGCGAATGGCAAAGGGCCAAGACCCGTTCGCCGCCCAAACCGCCGGCGACGCCCTGGTAGGCGAATGTACTGGCGTGGAAGCGCTCACAAACCACGTGTTTGCCCGCAGCCAGTGCAGGCTCCACGAGATCGTGCAAGAGGGTCCGGCGCGCGGCCAAAAACAGGAGTGCTTCAACCTCGGGCAGCAAGTGCACTTTTGAATCCAGGAGCAAGGCGCGCAGGGATTCCCCCACGGGCGTGCTGCCGGGTTCGCGCAGGTGCAAGACCTCGCGGCCGGTCTCGGCCTCCAGGCGTTTCACCAGGAGTTTAGACTGGGTGGTTTTACCGCAGCCATCCATGCCGTCCAGCACGAAAAAACGTCCGCCCGACTGCCCACCACGCGCGCTGTTTGAGGCCCCGGGGCTGGGTGCCTGTTCTCCATTGAGGTTTTCCACGCCCTGATTGTATCCGCAGGATCCCCCAGGCCCTACCACTGCTCCTTGAGCTCTAGGGCTTCTTTTAGGTCCGGCTGCATGCCCAGGGCAAGATCCAGATACTCCCGGGCGCGTTCCCCATCCCCAATGCGCTTCCAGAGGCTCGCTAGGCGCGTCAAGATCGCAGCCATTTCGGTCCCCGTAAGGGCCTTGCCCCCGGCGGGTCCCCCGGCTTGGGTCGGWCGGGTGGCGTAGTCCCCGTCCAATTCAGGCGGAACCACCATGGCCACCTCGAATTCCCGTACGGCCTCGGGCAACTGACCCAGCTCCTCCAGGCAAGCGCCCCACTGCAAATGTAGGTTGCGGTGGAACGGATCCACCTCGTTGGCTTTCTCGAAGAGCTCACTGGCCTGGGCATAGCGCTGGTTTTCCTTGTGCCACATGCCCACTTTCCAATGCATGTCATAGTTGCCCGGGTTGAACGCCAGCCAGCGCTCGCGCGCCGCCATGGCATCGGTCTCCCGTCCGAGCACGTCCAGAATTTCAGCCTGATTGAGTTCGGCGGAAAGTTTGGTTTCGTCGTACCCCGGAAAACTCTTCTCCGCTTCGACCAGCCACTCCAGCGCTTCTTCCAGATGATCGTTGCCCGCCAGGAAAAGTGACATGGCCACTAAACTACGAAACTCCCGGCCTCCTTTTTCGAAGCCGGAGCGCCAATGGGCTTCCGCACGATCCATATCCCTGTTCTCCAGGGCCAGGGCCGCCCGCAGGAAATACTCCCGGGGACTGTCCAAGCCCGCGCTGGCGGCCTTGCGCAAAGCCTCCGCCGCATCCACCGGATTCTGCTGCTGCCAATGGCCAAAGCCCACGGTCAACCAATTCTGAACCCAGTCATCCACCTCTTCCGAAGGCTTCTCCAACGTGCCCGAATTGGCCGGTGCCGCGACCGGCAGCCGCAGGGCCAAACGCCGCAGGCGACCAGGGTTGTGCGAGGGCTCGCAATCGAGCCCCTGCAAGCGCCCGTCCACAAAGACCGCGAATTCCACGTCGATGTCTTCGGGAGAACAATGGAAAGTTCCGCGGATGGCTTGGTCAAGATCCTCGCCCCGGTCGAAGGCCTCCAGCAAACGCACCATCGGACCAAAGCCATGCTTAGCGATGAGCATCTCGCACAGGAGTCCGCCCTGGTAGTAGCCAAACAAAATACGCGGTCCCCTAAAAGCACGGTTCAACTCGCGCACGGGAATCAAGCGACCATTGGCGCGCGCATCCAGCAATTCCTTGCGCATGTTGCGCGTCCACGCGGGGTTCCGATTGACCTCCTCCCAGGTGGCCAAACCCTCCGTGATCCAACGCGGGCAACGGTTGTGCGAAAGCCCCAAGTGGATCACGTGACTGAACTCATGAAARCCCGTRCGCGCCCAGGAGAAACGCCCGCGCATGCTCGACAAGGGCGATAGCGAAGTGACCACGGGCCCGAAGCAAACSCCCARYGCCGGAAAGCCTTCRAACCCCACSGAACGCACGGAAAAGTCCCCATGCTCCCTRAAWAYTTCGATCGTGGTCGTGCCCGGCGTGAACCCATAGCGCTCAGCGAGCTCCTCCCTGGCCTGCGCGTAATAGGGCACCCAGTAGGCCCGAAACACTGCGGCCGCATCCGGCTGCCACGAAAACCGTAAGGGCCCAAAATCCTCATTGACGTGGTGCTTGTGCATGCGATTCAGCACAGCCGCCAGATTGTCGCGCCAGGCGTTCTGCCGCCCCTTGGCCCAAAACACGCTGTTCTTCAAAGCTTCGCGCGCTTCATCCTCGCGGCCCACATTCGCAAGCGAACGCGCCAACTGCATGTAAGCGTGGTGGTCTTGGGGGTCACGCGCCACCGCTCGCTGCAGAAAAGGCAAAGCCTCCTCAAAGCGATAGAGCTCGAGCAGATAGCGACCCACTTTGCGCTCCGGCGTTGAATCCTTGGGCGCCGCTGCTGTCAGCTCCTCCAGCAAAGCATCGCTCTCGTCGCGATGGTGTTCGACAAATGCGATCGCAGCGCGCAAGATTTTCACATCCCTACGCCCAGAGGCACGCTCGCCCAGCGTTTTAAGAGCGCGACGCACATGGGGCAAATGACCGTCCGACAAGTCATCTTCCGTAGTACGCACCAATCCGGGGATCGAACGCGGGTGGGCTGCCATGAGAGTCCCCAGGATTTGCTCCGGGGACTGACTGACCCTACGGCGGTTGAGGCGATGCATGGCATGCAATCCGAGCAACGCCCCCACGTGGCCAGGGTTGAGATTCAGTGCATCCTTGAAGAGTGAACCAGCACTACGCTTGCCACCCACTTCCACCTCTTGTTCCGACTCGAAGTAAAGCTCAGCCAATGCCACCAACAGGTCCGGCTCGCCCGTCCTACCGATGCCGCCTTCCTGCGCTGCCAACTCCATGCCACGCACCACACTGCGTGAAGCTTGCACCAAATCGCCCAGGGACCTG
Source organism: Planctomycetota bacterium (assembly GCA_016764635.1). Classification (GTDB taxonomy): domain Bacteria; phylum Planctomycetota; class UBA1135; order UBA1135; genus NORP259. The sequence continues at coordinate 11,438 of JAESRM010000227.1, read as the reverse complement.
TGGCAATAAGCCTCCGCGAGAGCCGCACGCCATGTCTGCCCTTCCGCCGCGACGCCGTAGCCCGCCCACTTGCGCGCGCCGGCAACATCCCCCTGCGCGCGGCAGGATTGAACCCGCGCCCATGCGTCCTCCGGATTCTGCTCCCCATCGATCCACTGGGCCAACACGCCCCCCTCCTGAAGGGCCTCGTCCACGCGCTCGAAAAGGCCACGCTCCACCCAGCTCGCCAAGCACACCCGCGCGGCCCGCCCCCCATAGGGCGAACCCGGATCCAGGTCCTTCATGGCCCGCATGGCTTCGTCCACGCAGCGCTCATAGCGCTCCTGCCCCAACAAGCCCTCCGCCATGAGCGTACGGCTGGCCCCATCATGCGGATCATCCTTCAGATGCATGCGCAAGAGTTTGCGAGCGGAGGACCAACGCCCCAGGCGCAGTTGCAGATCCGCCTCCTGGCGTTCCAACTCCAACAGCTCCTGCGCCTGTCCCTCTAGATCCTGCATCGATTCCAGCAGGCCCTGCGCCGGCTGGGCACTGCCCGTGGTCGACGCCCATCCCGGCCCCCCCATAAGAATGAGACCGATTGGCAGGGCGAGTTGGCGGAGAGTTCGTAAACGCATGCCCATAAGATGCGCCTCTAGGCCCATTCCTCCAAGCCCCTATCCCAAGGTAGGGCCAAACCATACGCCAGTCCCACTTTCCACAGTCCTAGTCCTTGGACCGGGCTRCCCAARTGGGCAAGCTCAAAGCATGCGATCCCCTTCCCAAACCATCCCGCCCCGTCCCAAAGCCACCCCCAACGGACAACGCGGTAGACGGAATCCGGTCGCAAAGCCCGGTCAGACCCTGGTTTGGCCCCTGGCACTGCTCATGCTCACCCTGGTCGCGTGTGCCGCCCCCAGGCGCAGCACGCTCAGGGCCCCTATCGACAGCGACACCCCCTACCCGAGCCACAGCTACCGCGGCGGCACGCCCCCGTGGGTCGGTCAGGAAAACAGTTGGGAGAAGCTCGAGGCCATCAACGGCTGGCTCGCGACCCAAGGCACTTACAGCGAGGCCTATTGGCGGGTGGAAGGACGCCTGCAACTGGCCGAAGGGCGCATGGAGTTCTACCGTTTGGAGCGCACCTCCGCGGGCGAGAAAACCAACCGCCAACGCATCTCCGCTGCCCGGGCGGACTTCATGCGCGCCAAGTCTGACCCCGGAGCTTCGGAAGGCCAAATGCGCCGGGCCAAGCGCGGCTTGGCGACCTCCGCCACCGTCAAGAAACGCCAGGTCAGCCGGCTGCCCGATGGGGTCATGCCGCGCAGCCGCTGGGGCGCGCGCCAGGCCAAACGTAGCAACCTGACCAAAGCCGGCACCCCTTGGCGCTTCATCACAATCCACCACTCCGCCCTCGAGAAATCCATCCGTTCGGTCGGCACGCAATCGGGCGCTAAAAACGCCCTGCGCAAAATGCAGACCTTCCACATGGACTCGCGCAATTGGGGGGACTTGGGTTATCACTTCTTGATCGACCCCCAAGGTCAGGTCTACGAAGGCCGCTCCATGCATTGGCAAGGGGCCCACGCGGGCCGCGGCGGAAACCGCAACAACAACGTGGGCAACATCGGCATTTGCCTGATTGGAAACTTCGACGTGGATCGCCCTAGCGCGGCCTCCTTGAGGTCCCTGAAGAAACTGGTGCTCAACCTGCGCTCCCAGCACCGTATTCCGGCCGCGAGCATCCGTGGGCACATGGATTGGAAACAAACCGAATGCCCCGGCCGCAATCTACTGCCCTTCGTCCGGCAACTAGCCAGGGGCTGAACCCCGATTTCCTATGGTCTCCCAAAACGTACCGCCCCTGCTGCGCAAGGGCATTCTGCTGAGTGCCCTATTGGGCCTGTGCCTGGCTTGTGGACCCGATCAAGGGGAGCGCCGCCAAGAGGAAGCCTTCTGGGACAAGGGGCCGCCCCCCATTCTCCGCTTCAAGGGCGAGAAGGTCTACTGGGGCGATGAGTGGGTCAACGATGGTTCCGCGATTTACTACGACGAGATGGGCCGAGTCGTCGGGCAAGGCCGTTTCGACATGGGCCAAGAGGTGGGTGACTGGACCCTGGAGGAGAAAGGCTTCGTCGGACGCGGCTCCTTCTCCACAGGCAAACGCCACGGCAAGTGGGTCTACGCATACCCCAGTGGAAAAACCCAGGAAGAAGGCCGCTACAACCTTGGCAAGCGCGAAGGCGAATGGCGCGGTTTCTACTCCAACGGCGCGCTCAAGACCATTCGCGTCTACGTGGATGGGCAGCTAAAGGGCCAACCCGAAACCTGGGACGTCGAAGGGCACCGCAACTAGGAACGGGCCAACGCTCGAGTGAACCGTTTCCCGGCAACGCCGGGCAAATGTCACTTCGATTCCAAGCGCAGATCGTTCTCGACCATCTCGCGCACCAACTGCGCAAAGGTGATCTCCGGCTTCCAGCCCAGCTGATTCTGAGCATGCTTGGCATCTCCCACCAAGTGATCCACCTCCGCAGGGCGTAGCAAAGCGGAGTCCGAGGTCACGTGATCACGCCAGTCCAACCCGGCCACTTCGAATGCGATCCGGCACAACTCACCGACCGTGTGGGTTTGGCCCGTAGCGATCACAAAATCTTTGGGGGTGTCCAACTGCAACATAGCCCACATCGCGCGCACGAAGTCGCGTGCGTGGCCCCAATCGCGGCGCGCTTGCAGGTTGCCCAGCTTCAAACCCTTCTGCTTGCCCAAGGAAATGCGGGCCACCGCCTGGGAAACCTTGCGCGTGACAAACTCGGGCCCGCGGCGCGGGGACTCGTGATTGAAAAGGATGCCACTGACCGCGTACGTGCCGTAGGACTCGCGATAATTGACCGTGGCCCAGTGGGCAAAAACCTTCGCGACCCCATAGGGGGATCGCGGATGAAAGGGGGTGCCCTCATGCTGGGGCGCGGGCGCGCTACCGAACATTTCAGAGGTCGAAGCTTGGTAGAAGCGCGCATCCGGGCACACGTGGCGCAGGGCTTCCAGCAGTCGCATGACCCCCAAAGCCGTGGCTTCCGCCGTGAACACCGGTTCGGTCCAAGAGGTGGGCACAAATGATTGAGCCGCTAAATTGTAGACCTCGTGGGGCTGGGCCTCGTCCAAGGCGCGAATCAAACTGCCCTGATCCAACAGATCCCCACTCAAAAGCTCCAGCCGATCCAAGATGTGCTCGATGCGTTCGGTACGCGGCGACGAGGAACGGCGCAGCAGGCCGAACACCTGATATCCGCGCTCGAGGAGAAACTCCGCGAGATAACTTCCGTCTTGCCCGGAGATGCCCGTGATCAATGCACGGCGAGGTCCCTGTCCTGAGGTCATGTCGGAATCATAACGCCCGAACCCTCAGGTTCCTTCCACCGCTTAGCTCAAGAACCAAAAGGCGACACAAGAAAGTGCCACGCAGTACCCTGCAAAGTAGCGGAAAGCTCCTTTGGAGAGCACCCAGATCAAGGTACGCAGGGCTGCGAAACCCACCACGGCCGAAACCGCCATGGCTGCTAAAATCCATCCGGTGTCTATGCCTGAGACGCCATGCTCGAAAAGGTCCGGCAGCTCTAGGATCGCAGCTCCCGAAACCGCGGGCAGGCTCATCAGGAAAGAGAGCCGGGCCGCCTGGTAGGAGTCAATCCCGCGCAGGAAGGCCACGGAAATGGTGGAACCCGATCGGGAGATACCGGGGAAGATCGCCAGGGCCTGGGCGAACCCCAGGACGATGGCGTCGGAAATTCGAAGGCGCCCCCAATAGGCGTCCGAATCGACTTCTCCGGCCGCTTCTGTTTGAGCCTTGGGCCTGCGGGATTCCCCCACAAGCAAAAGGGCCGCCGTGACAAGCAAGCCGCCGGCCGCATACAGGGGCTTCGTGGCAGCCATTTCGACTTTATCCTTGAGCGCCAAGCCGATGACCGCCGCAGGCAAGGTCGCCACGATCAGCCAAATCCACATGGTCAAGCGGCCCTTGAGCAGCTCGCGGAAGAGTTGGATCACGTCCTTGCGGTAGGCCAAAATGACCGCCACCAAGGTTCCCACGTGCAAGGCCACATCCAGGGCCAAACCGCCCTCCTGGAGTCCGAGCGCCGCGCGCCCCAGAACCAAGTGCCCGGATGAGGAGATCGGTAGGAACTCAGCCAGCCCCTGAATGACCGCCAGAAGCATAATCGTGAGGGGACCCCCCCCACCGTCACTATTTAATACAGCCAAGTCCATGGGGGTTGAATCGGCTGGGCGTGGCCCGGGGCCCACAAAAAAATGGGGAGAGCACCCGAAAAGTGCTCTCCCCGTGAATGAAACCTATTCCAAGCTAGGAAACCAGGTCGCGCGGGTCGGCGCAGTCCATGCCGAAGGCATCGGCCACGGCCTGGTAACAGAGCTTGCCGCCGATCACGTTGGAGGCCAAAGCCATGGGAACACTGTCCAGGATGGCCTGCTTGTGGCCTTTCTTGGCCAAGAGACGCATCCACGGCAAAGTGGCGTTGGTCAGGGCGTAGGTCGAAGTGCGCGGCACGGCGCCGGGCATGTTGGCCACGCAGTAGTGCACCACGTCGTCGACCACATAGGTGGGTTCCTCATGGGTGGTGGCCCGTGCCGTTTCCACACAACCGCCCTGGTCGATGGCCACGTCCACGATCACGCTGCCCGCTTTCATGAGCGCCAGGTCTTCCCTGCTCACGAGCTTGGGTGCGGCGGCGCCGGGCACGAGCACAGCTCCCACCAGCAGGTCCACTTTCTTGAGCTCTTCGCGCAGGGCTAAACCCGTGGAAAAGAGTGTCGTGCAGTTGGGCGGCAGGATCTCGTCCAGGTAGCGCATGCGCTCCAGGTTCACGTCGAGGATCACCACGTCAGCGCCCAATCCGGCCGCCATGCGCGCCGCGTTGGTGCCCACGGTTCCACCACCGATCACAACCACGCGGGCCGGACGCACACCGGGCACTCCGCCCAGCAACATGCCCATGCCACCGGCAGGCTTCTCGAGGAACTTGGCGCCGGCTTGAATCGCCAAACGTCCAGCAACCTCGCTCATGGGCTCGAGCAGGGGCAAACCCCCATTCACTTCCAATGTCTCATAAGAGAAGCAATGGCTGCCCGAGGCGATCAAGCCTTCGGTCAGTTCCTTAGCTGCAGCCAAGTGCAGATAAGTGAACATGATTTGGCCGGGTCGCATCATGGCGACCTCCACGGGCTGGGGCTCTTTGACCTTGACGATCATTTCTGCTTCGGCAAAAACAGCGGCCGCATCCGGGCGCGATTCAGCTCCGGCTGCGACGTACTCGCTGTCTTGCAAGCCGCTGCCGAGACCGGCTCCAGCTTGAAAAATGACTTCGTGGCCATCGCGTTTGAGCTCCTGCACACCGGCCGGGGTGAGGGCAACGCGATACTCGTGAACTTTGATTTCCTTGACGACACCGATCTTCAACGGGGAACCTACTTCGTTTTGGGGGGGGCGCACCGGGCGCCGGAAAAAGGGGCGGGTAGTTTATCCTCAAGTCCTTCCATGAAAACCCTCGACATGAAGAGTCTGGTTCACTATTCTCCCGACCATAAAGGACCGCTAGCTCAGTTGGCTAGAGCGCCTCGTTGACATCGAGGAGGTCACAAGTTCAAGTCTTGTGCGGTCCACCACCCCCATAGCACGGAAGCCTGGGGGTTTTTTTGTAGGACCATTTGCGCCCGAGCAGGCCAAAAACGTCCTTTTCGGGCTCAGAATGGGCCTAAAGGTGGGCGCCCGGCCTTGGGGCCTGGGTCTCCGGAAGCAGGTTCTAGGACTTCCCGGGACCGGTTTTGAGGCCTGCAAGGGCCCGGATCAGGCCGGATGGCCCTGGTAAAAACCAGGTCAGGGCCCTATTCCTTGACTAACAAAGGGGCCGGGGCCTGCGTATAGGGCTGGCACCTACCCCCTTTCGAGGAACTCAAAAATGTTGAAACTGCTCGCGGCGCTCGCCGTTTTCGCTCCGATCGCCATCGGGCAAGACAATCCCCTGGACGAATTGAAGAGTGTTTCCCGCATCACACCCGCGGTGCGCGTCTACCAGGCGGTCTCCCCCGCCGTGGTTTACATCCAGACCCAGACCCGCGTTCAATCCAGGTCAGGCTTCAATATATTGGGCATGGGATCCAATACCCACATGCGTGCGGGCAGCGGCACCGGGGTCGTGATCCACGAGGACGGCATCGTGGTGACCAACTATCACGTGGTGCGAGGCGCTGACCCCCGGCACCTGACCGTCTCCTTCGTCGACGACCCCACGGTCTACCTGGCGGAACTGCTCAGCTTCCGCGAATCGGAGGACCTGGCCTTGCTTCGCATCCGCGGAGCCATGCACGGCAGCAAGCCCATCAACATCCACGCCTCCCACCAAGGCAACCTCAAAAGAGCCCAAACCCCCACCGGACCGCGCACAAAATTCCCTACCGTGCGCATGGGGATCAGCAACGACCTCATGCCGGGAGAACGCGTCATCGCCATCGGCAACCCCCACGGTCAAACGTACACCGTTTCCGAGGGCATCATCAGTGGACTGCACAGGGATGTGCAGGTTGGAGGCCGTTTTCAGCAGAAATTCGAGGGTTTGATCCAAACCGATGCCTCCATCAACTTGGGCAATTCCGGCGGCCCGCTTCTGAATGTGCACGGGGAGATGATCGGCATCAACACGGTCATGAACACCGCCGCGGAGAACATCGGCTTCGCCATCCCGGTCGACCGCATCCGCGAAGTCCTCACCGAACATCTCTTCCCCAATGCCCAGAGCGCATGGTTGGGCTTCGATTTTGAACCGGGTTCAGAATTCAGGGTGGCAAAAGTTTGGCAGGGCAGCCCTGCAGCCTTGGCCGGTATTTGCCAAGGGGACCGTGTGATCAGCATGGCTGGCAAAGTGCTCACAGACGAAGCCAGTCTGCTAAAAGCCGGCTTCCTGGTGAGGCCCTATATGAACATTGAGATCCTCACGGAAACGGAACCCGGGAAGCGTATCGCCAAGCAACTGACCCCTTGGAACCGGGTGGAAGGCATCATCTGGGAGGACTTTGGGGTGACCACCGAAGTCACCGAGGGAGCCCGATTCAGCCACGTTTTGGTCAAGAATATTCGACCTGGAGGGCCGGCTGCCGAACTGGGACTCGTGCAAGGGGATTGGTTGCGAGCGGCCGGATTCCAGATTCCAGGACAAACCCGGCGATCCATCGAATTCCGCAACATCAAGGATCTGATCCGGCTTTCCGGCGCACTGCCCGATGGGGGCGAAGTCGACCTTGAGATCTACCGCGATCTTGACGATAACGGGGTGTTCACGCGCAATGAGCAGCACAGGGGCCCCCTGGTCCTGACCCCGTAGGTCAGCTCCGGATTCCCCCTCCCAAACGAGACCCGGTTTCTCAGGTTGGGGCCGTGCCTTTCTCAGGCGCGGCCCCACCTTGCTTTTCGTGGGGGCTTGCCTTGTAGCCCCACCGGCCTAGCCACGTATACTCACGCTTTCCATCCCTGCCCCCGGCACTGAGCTACCGGACGCCCGCGTCCAGCACCTGGACCCCGTCCCCCCACCTCCATCTCCCATGAAAGGCTTGCTTGAGTTTTCCGAACGCTTCGGAAACCTGATGTCGCGCATTCTGCTGACCGCGCTGTATTACCTGGTCCTAGGCCCCTTCGCATTGCTCTATCAGCGCTTTGCCGACCCGCTCAGATTGAAGCGCCCGGACAAAACAAACTGGACCGCTTGGGATCGACCCGACGCCACCCTCAAAGCCGCACGCAAGCAGGACTGAGCCATGAACATTCTCGGACTCTCATTCTTCTACCACGACTCCGCTGCGGCACTGATCAAGGACGGCGTGCTCGTCGCCGCCGCTGAAGAGGAACGCTTCAGCCGCATCAAGCACGACTCCGGCTTTCCTGAATTGGCCATCGAGTTCGCCCTCAAAATGGGCGGCATCACGATGGATGATGTGGACTACGTGGTCTTCTACGAAAAGCCCTTCGTCAAGTTCGAGCGCATGCTGCTCACGGCCATGGCGACCTTCCCCAAGTCCGCCGCCGTCTTCCGCGAATCCATGCAGCGCTGGATCACCGACAAGTTGTGGATCAAATCCATGATGTCGCGCCAGATGAAGATCCCTTCATCGAAGCTGCTCTTCTGCGACCACCACATGTCCCACGCGGCTGCAGGTTTCTACACCTCGCCCTACGAGGACTCTGCGATCCTGACCGTGGACGGTGCGGGGGAATGGACAACCTCGACCATGGCGATCGGGCGCGGCAAGAAGATCGAAATCATCAAGGAGATGCGCTTCCCCCACAGCCTGGGCCTTTTGTACTCGGCCTTCACCGCCTACTGCGGCTTTGAAATCAACGAGGGCGAATACAAGCTGATGGGCATGCACCCCTACGGGGAGCCCAAGTACGTGGATCGCATCTACGACCTGATTCAAGTGGGCGAGGACGGAAGTCTGTGGCAAGACATGCAGTACTTCCAGTACCACCACTCGACCAACGATACGCTGACGCCGGCCTTCGAACGTCACTTCGGCAAGCCCCGTCGCGACCCCAAATTACAGGACCAATCCCTGGATCCGTACTACTGCGACATGGCCGCTTCGATTCAAAAGGTGACCGAAGAGATCCTGTTGAAGATGGTGCACCACCTGCACGAAATCTCCGGCGGCATGAAGAACCTGTGCTTGTCCGGCGGCGTGGCCCTGAACTCGGTGGCCAACTACAAAATCATGCGCGACGGCCCCTTCGAAAACGTCTACATCCACCCCGCTCCGGGCGATGACGGTGGCAGCGTGGGCGCGGCCTATTGGGCCTACAATCAAGTGCTCGAGCAGCCCCGGGGCCCGGCCCTGGACCACGCTTACCTGGGCAGCGAGCACTCCAACGAACAGATCGAGACCTTCCTGCGCGACAACGACATCCCGTTCGAGTTCATCGAAGACGACCAGGAGTTCTACGAATTCGTGGCGGACGCCCTGGTCGACGGCCAGGTCTGCGGCTGGTTCCGCGGGCGCTTCGAGTGGGGTCCCCGAGCCCTGGGCGCGCGCTCCATCATCGCAGACCCGCGCCGGGTCGAGATGAAAGAGAAGCTCAACTCCAAGATCAAGTTCCGAGAGGCTTTCAGGCCCTTCGCCCCCTCGGTACTCGAAGAACGCGCCAACGAGTTCTTTGAGATCCCCAATGCGGAAAAGCACTTCCCCGCGCGCTTCATGCTGTACGTGGCTCCCGTGCGCGAAGAGAAACGCGCCGACCTGCCCGCTATCACCCACGAGGATGGCTCCGGTCGACTGCAAACCGTATTCAAAGACACCAACCCCGCTTACCACGGCATGATCGAAGCCTTTGGCAAGCGCACCGGCGTGCCCGTGGTCATGAACACCTCGTTCAACCTCAAGGGCGAACCCATCGTGGAATCCCCGGCCCACGCCTTCAACACCTTCAGCTTGAGCGGCATGGACTTGCTGCTACTCGGCAACTACATCGTCAGGGCCGACGCCAAGAAGAAGATCGCCGAGACCAAGTTCCACCTGCGCCACGAAGGCGACTCCGTCACCGCCCTGGTCAGCTAATCCGATGAAAGCTATCAACGTACTGCTCGCGATCCTGGTCAGCCTGGCGGTTTTCCTGGGYGTCTTCGAAATCGGTCTACGCGCCATTGGCATGGGCCCCACCAAGACGCTCAACCAATTCGACGCCGCCGTCGGTTGGAGCAAAACACCCGATCGCACCGTGCATCGCAAAACCAGCGAATACGATGTGCACTTCGCCATCAACTCGCTGGGTTTGCGAGACGACGCGGACCTGACGGTCGAAAAACCGGCCGACACGCAACGCGTGATCTGCCTCGGTGATTCCTTCACATTGGGTTACACCGTGGAACGCCAGCACCTGTTTGTGGACCAGCTCGAAAACTGGTGGCAGGCAGAGGACCGTAAAGTCCAGGTCGTCAACACCGGAACCGAAGGTTACTCCACCGATCAGGAAGTGGCTTGGCTGCTCGAGCACGGGGACGCATGGAAACCGGACCTGGTTCTGCTATTCGCCTACGAGAACGACCTCTTCTACAACGGAGAGACGCACTACTCCAGATTCCCGAAACCTCGTTTCACCAGCGARGGTCAACTCGAACCGGCTCCCCTRGTGGACCCKGGCGCMAARGGATGCYTCKCMAGCACSGCMMTCGGCAATCTGATCATCAAGAAAGAAGGCCTGGAATTATTCCAGCCCGGATCCGGTCAGCACGCCCTCCCCAAGGAATTCGGAGCCCTGCTCACCGAGTCSCCTGAGTTCATGGCGGATGCYCTGGCACGCACMACMGGCGCCTTTAAGGCCCTRCGCGCAAAGTGCGACGAGYTGAACGCYCAACTCGCAGTGGTTGTCATTCCCTCCCACAGTGCCGTGGACGAGGAATACGCCAAGACATACTCGGCTCAACTCGGCTTGCCCCGCGATGACTGGGATCCCAATCGTCCCGTGGAGCAACTGCTCTCCGCTTCGCGAGCAGCAGGCATCACCGCCCTAGATCCCCGTGCAGCCCTGCGCAAAGCCACCGAAGCATCCGGCAATCTTTACTTCACCAAGAACCGGGAATTTCACCTGAACTCCGCAGGCAACCAGGCGCTGGCCCAGTTCGTACACGATCGATTGGCCGAAAAGGGTCTGGCTCCTGGCGCGGGCACATTGCTGGCCAGCATGCCCACGCCGGCGGCTCCCAGCAAACCCATGCCGCGCTGGATTCTGGTCTACTTCGCACTTTGGGGCATCCTCGGAAGCCTTTATGGGGCCTTCTACAAGGACGAGAAGATCCTGCCGCTGTTCCTCAAAATCGGTGGCATGCTGGGCCTGATCTTCACCATCGCCATCGGTGGTTCAAGCCTGCTCGCGAGGTTGGWACCCGGCACCGCGAAAATCGCTTTCGTAGTGGGCATCGTCGGCATCTTCGGTTTCATCTTCTACAAGCTTGGAAATCGAATCGCCACCATCACCGAGCTGCTCTTCGCTTTCGTGCGTCGGGGCCATTGGTACCTGATGCCCCTGGTCATGATCCTGCTCTCGGTGGGCAGTCTGCTGGTGGTCGCCGCCTCCTCACCCCTGGTCGCCCCCTTCATCTACACCCTCTTCTAGGTTCCCCCCATGGGCAAATTCCTCAAAGAAAACTGGCTCTACATCCTGATGCCCATCGTTTTGGTCCTGGCAGGAATTCTCTACCTGGTCTATGCCGGTGAAGGCAGCGGACCCACTAAATTCGACGGCTACGAGCTGTAGGCACGCGACCACGCGCACCCGGTCGATTTGGCGTGAATACGATTTTTCACGCCAGGTCGACACCAAATCGGCGCAACCACTGATAAGCCCCGCAGGCTTCCATCATGACCTGGTAGTCCGGCAGGTCCTCCGACAGCATGGTTCGGCC
>JAESRM010000008.1 GCA_016764635.1 Planctomycetota bacterium | reverse complement strand
CCTTCAAACCCCAGGCCTTGCCATGACCCAGCCCAAGCTAGAGAAAATGTCCGTACACCTCACCTGCCGCGCGATCGGCAAGGCTGTGTCATTCTATCGGGACCTATTAGGTTTCGAACTGTTGGAGGCTTGGCCGAGTGAAGCCGCACCCCAATGGGCGCGCATGGTGATCAATGGGCAGTCTGTGATGCTCGGCGCCAAAGGCGATATCAAGTCTGTGGAGAAGTACTGCGCTGGCGATGAAGCTGCGATCCGTTACTGGAAGCGCAGCATGCGTGCCTATGAGGAGAATGCCTCGGGCGTCGGCATTTCGGTTTACTTGGAAGTGTCCAACATCGATGACTATTTTGCCGACGTCAAGCGGCGAGGCCTTAGCGTCGAAGGTGAGCCCAAGAGCCAGTTCTACGGCATTCGCGAGTGGGGGGTGGATGACCTGGACGGTTACCGCCTCATGTTCCACACGCCCATCAAGTTGGACAGTTGTCAGTCCTGTGGAATGCCACTAGCGGAAGCCAAGGAAGGGCAGATGTACTGTGAATTCTGTACCAACGAGGAGGGCAACCTGCGCCCTTTCGAGCAGATCCTTGAAGGTACGATCGCTGGCTATTTCATGGGCATGCAGAAGATGACCCGCGCCGAAGCTGAACCTGCAGCGCGGGAACACCTGGCGTCAATGCCCGCTTGGGTTTGCAACGGTTAGTCCGCTAGGCGGAGTTACGAGACTGGCCCAGGGCGCGCTTCAATTGGGAAACCGCCTCGTCGAGAATCGTATCCGTCCAATCGTCACAGTCGTGATCGAGCACGAAAGTGTTCGCGTAGGGCGTGCCTTCTGCGGCGCGTATCTTCTCGATTTGTGCGGCGCTCTCACTGATTCGGCCGGCGTGTTGCGATCGAAGAAGTCGCGCGAAGGCTGCATAATGCCGACCTTCGTCGCGAATGACCATGTACAGCAAGGGACCCATGCTTGGGCCGAGCTGGAGGTATTGGGGTATCAGGGCCTGGTAGGCTTTGACCGTGGACAGCTCATCGTAGGCCAGCAGGCAAAGCACTTCGAATTCGTCACCCATCAAGTGCTCCAGGGGACCAAACACAACCTTGTGGTCGCGCCCTAACAAGTCTTGCAGGAGCGTTTCATAGGTGTCTGGAAAGGCCGCCTCGTAAACTTGCAGGAAGAGCTTTTGATGCAGGTTTTCGTCGATCAGCCAGCGCTGCAAAGTAACCCGCAACGCTTCCGTCATGGGCCAATCCCGTGTGCCCRGGTATTCGGCCAGGAAGCGGGCGTCAAACTCCGATTCCACGTCCACTCGCAGGGTGGCTTCCAACTCAACGCGCTCCTTCTCGCCCAGCAACTTCGCATGCTGCGCAATGGACACCAAGTCGCTTGCGGAGAGGGCTCCCGTTAACTGGAGCTTTTGAAGTGCGGCGCTTTTCGAAACCATGGGTCGTGATAATAGCGGCTTTAGGGCTCTTGTGGCTAGCAGCGTGTCTGGCATCGAGAATTGCGTCCGAAAGCGCGGCGTTAGACAAGCAGGCGCCCAGTTTCTTTATCGCCAGGTCCGCCAAGAGGACGCCGAAGCAAACCTAGAATAAATGTCCGCAACTCGCCGTATAATGACGAAACGAAATTGGAGCCATCATGGACATGAAAACACCGGTGAGAACATCGACCCGAAGACCCAAGCGCAACGCATCACCGCTGACATGTTTGAAGTGTTTTTATCCTTACTCGGTTAAAGGGGCCTCTGAGGATTGCCCCATATGCGGGGCCCAAAATTTGCATGTGGACCAGGCCAAGTACTGGAATCAGGATCCGACCACCATGCGTTTTGAGGCTGCGGCCAAGGGACTCATCGTCGTGACGCTGGCCCTGCTGACGGGTGTACTTTTCTCAACCCCCGGGGGTTATGGAATGGGGCAAGGTTGGGCGATCGCCTTCCCGGTTGTGATCGGTTGGATTTTGTGGGATGCCGTTGGTCTGATAACGCGACGTACCTCCATGTTAAACCACAGCGTCCTATGGCCCTGGCTATGCGCTTGCGTGGGCATTGCGCCCGGTCTCTTCATGCTGGTCCTGCTAGTCCTCACTCAGCAATACAACGTGGGTGAGCCATTCTTAGGTGCCCTCATCTGGGCAGCTGTCTGGGCCGTTCCGGCCTACGGAATCCACCTGGCCGGGAAGAGGTTGAAAGCTCTCCGGGACCGGAGATTGCAGCAGTTGCTGTTCAATGCCAGCCACGCCCAAGAACCTGCTCACGGGGCTTCCTAGTCTAGGGTTTTGCGGTGCTAAGCAGGCATTTAGTGCCTCAGCAGGATCTTTTGTGTTTCTGCGAGGGTGCGGTTTGGAAGCGGTCTCGCCAAAAGTCTTCGGGACATGATCTCGATTCGAAGGGCATCGAGCATGTCTTCACAACTAGGCGTCATTTTAGATAGGTACCACGGAGCCAACGGTCGCGTTGGGCTACCACGCCTTGCCCCCTGCGTGTGGTGCGCAAATACCAGATGACCACGATTCCGTCGACGGTCCAGACAAAAAGGGACGGTCCGTGGCTTGGTTCTTTCCCCCCNGCAGCCTTGGTGGTTTGCGGCACGGACTCCGCGCACGGAATCAGGCTCCACGCTACATGGCGGACGTTCCGGTAGTTGGCGCAGTACAAACTCAACCGCGACAGCCCATGCGAATCGTAGGTGCGAGGCTAGTGAGTCCCGGCTAGCGTCTGAATCGGTATGCGTTTTCCAGCGAGAGTGTGTACATCGCGGTTGTGTAAACACGTCCCGCGAGCAGGCCCCATGCATCGGTAGGATCCCAAGATCCTGCCTTCTCTCCCCTTTTGACTTGCTTGGAGACGATGAGAGCAACTGCTCTCTTGCGCCACTTGTGCATGGGGGATTTTTTGCCTCGATGGCTACCTGGAATGCCACCAGCGAGGGTTCCGTAAAATGCGTAGTACGAGTCCTGGCGAGAGTTTTCCCAGGACAAAGGCACTCGATTCAACAGATCCTCGTGCTTCTCGCAGAGTGCCTCCCGGAGTTTGGTCGTTGAGTTTGCCAGGCCGAATAGTCGCTTGATCGTGAGGCCAGCGGCGGTCATGGGCTCCACGAATATGGGGGGGAAGTGCCCGTTTACCTCTTCAATTCGGGAGGATCGACTACCAGGTTCGGGCCCGATGTACCCAACCCGCCCTGTGCTGGTGTCGGTCACCGAATCGAGCCATTTGTTTACATTTGTGTCTATAAGAGGGTCGATTCGGAAGCCCGCGGTGTGCCCGGCAAACAAAGCCTGATAGGCCCACGCGGTGACGGAAGTGTCCGCATCGCCTAATCCCTCAGAATCGTAGCGCCATCCGGCRYRYGGAYTYCTGATGCGTRSCAAGTAMDCVAGWGCYSKKSGWRHRGNSCYSKCGMRSYGNMHSCGYGMCCWKAGGTGNKCATRAKMMTCYRCSASSGSMANMGTNNCCATGGAATGCTCGTAGTTTGCCCCCATGGAACCGCGTTTGCTCTGCATCGCGCCATCCTTGCCTTGAAGCCTAATCAGGGCTTTGAGGCCGCGGATGATCGTACTCGAATGGGGGCCGTTGAGGGCATGGCCCTCCGCGCCGAGAAAAGCTAACAAGGCAAGGCCTGTCAGTCCCACATTGTATCTGCCGGGACTGGCGTACTGTGAGTCGATGGCAGTCCACAGCCCACTGGGATGTTGTGCAGCAGCGAGCCATTCGAGGGATGTATCGATCGCTTGGCCTTCCGAATTCCTAGCTTTCCTCTTGGTCATCCTAGGGCGCGAAGACCTCGCCCCGTATACGCTTTCGGCGATTGGAAAGTCCGTACCTTGGCTCCCCTTGAAAATGGAGAGGCTGCGGAAATACGGACTCACCGTGAGGGGATCGCTGGGTGGGATCACACCTCCGCCGGGCCAACTCCAATACGGACGATCGTCGCCCAATAGGGTGGCGAGAGTGCGCGCGGACTTCAGGGCTTGCGTCCGTATGCCCGAGCTATCGGGATGGGCACCCCAGCTCCAACCGAATCCATGACCGCCGAAGTACTGCTGGAAAGTGGTTAGAAGCGAGTCGCGCTCCGTGGTGCTCAATGACCCCATTTCAATGGGCTGCTTTTCCAATTGGTCCAGTAGCTCGATCAAGCCTTGGGCCTCCTTGACCTTTTCATACGGTGACCACTTGTAGGCTTTAGGAGCAGGAAGGTCGTCGGATAGCAGCCATCGGTCGCTATTGGCGCGATTGCCCAATGGACCGACCCACTCGCCCGCCGCAAATAAGCCAGATGCGATTCGTGGCGCTGGGCTTCCATCCGGGTGATGCGTCGTCCATTCACCTTCACGAAGTCCGTTCACGCGGTCCCCTTCCGCGAATAGCTCCCCATTCCACCAGTCGATGCGCCAGAACCCTTGCGGGGTGCCGTTCACTTCATAACCGACCATTCGCACCGCTCCGCTGAAACCACTTCGGTCAATGAGTTGCCAGTCTCCGCTCATGCGGTCCACTTGGGTGCCGGTTGGGGTGAACAGTTGCCACTTCTTGCATCGCAGTCCTTTCTTATAATTTCCCGTCCAAGACCGTATGCCGCCGGGATACCAAGCCTCCCATTTTCCGGTGCGCAATCCCTTGGAGAAGCGCCCAGAGAGTTTGAGTTGACCGCTGGCAGAGTAGTACTTGGCTGACCCCTGCTTGGTTTGCGAGCCATCCTTCTCGGTGCGCACCTGAATTTCGTACCGGGCGCCATCAGGCGTTGTGCCCTCGGTCAGGATGAGCTTGTCCGTCGATCCCAAGGAAGCGAGCAGGAGAATGTGCAGTAGGAATGAAGGCATGATGCAAGTGGACGAGTCGGTCCATCAAGTTTGAGCAAATGAAGCGCCCCTTGAGAAACCAAGAGGACCCGAGCAGTTTACCCAATTCCGAGGCCTTGTCGTTTGTTGGGTGCGTTGTGAGGCGCACCCTGGCCCAAAGTTCTTCCTACAGCTGTTTCTCAACGTCTTGGCCGCGTCCGAAATTCTGGGTCCAGTAGGGACCGTTGGAGGCGGAGGCCATTTGGAGGTGGGAGCGCATGAGTAGGTTGCGGTGGTGGCCGCTTGATCCCATCCAGCCTTCGTGTGCGTCTTGCGGGTGGCCGCGGCCGTTGCTGCAGTTCTCGCTAGCGCCTTGGTCGTAGCCGAGTAGGCCCATGCGGTCGAAGGGCGTCTTGCGTGCGGGATCCTTCTCGTAGTGGCTGAACTCACCGGTCTGGGCCATGTAGTCGCTATGCATGTGCGTGGCGGCCTGCAAGGTGGCGTCCCAGGTCACGGCGGGGTGGCCCATGGTCATGCGGTAGCGGTTGGTGATACGCACCTGTTCGCGTTCGATCTCAAGGGCGATGTTGTGCGCTTTGGGGTCGGCAGGGGCGCGCTTGCGCTTCTTCTTGTGCTTGCCTTTCTGGGTGGACTTCTGCGCTTGCCAGACCCGTTCGTTGTAGGCCAGGGCCTTGGCGTCGCGCAACAATCTGACGGACTCCACGGCAGTCATGGCGAAGTTTGTGAAGGTGATCGTGTCTGAGTCCGTGTTCGCGGGCAGGTATTGCAGCCATTCGGGTTGCTGCTCGGGCAGGACAAGGTCAACTTGCACCAGATTCTTGTGCGCTAGTATCCACTGGATTTCCAGTAGGGCAGCTTTGGTGGCCTTAGGGACTTTGACTTTTGGGGAGCGGGCCCACACGTCGCGCACTTCCTTGGCGAGGGCCAGGACCTCGCGCTTCACCGCCGGGTATTGCGCCGCTTTTTTGGCACTGACTTGGGGTTGTGTGTAGGGGTAGAAATAGCGTTGCTCGTCAAAGATCAGGGCCAGCGCAGCCTTGCGCGTCTCGTCCAGTTCAGTTCGTTTTTCGGCCAATTTTTCGAGCTTGCGCAGGAAGCCGCCCTTGGTGACCACGCTCCAGGCGTGGAGCCAGCGGTGGGCGAGGGCCTCGGAGATAGCCTCCTCCGCTTCGAAGCCGAACTCCGCGATCGCCATGAGCTGGTCGAAGGCGGCGTCCCGGGCTTTGATGGACTTGGCCTTGATCAGTGCGGCCTGCAGGAGCTCCACCTCGGTGGCTTCGCCTTCTTGGTGCAGTGCCGCGGGCACTGCAATTGTCCGGTCGATCTCCAGGGAGGAGCTCAGAAGGGGCAAGGTGAGGAGTATTTGGAGCAGCATGGCGCGGGTTTTCGGTCGGATGATCGAGTCCGTGGTTCTACCGCATTCTCGAGAGCAGGTGACGGTGTTATAGATCGGAATTGTGGCGCGAAGCCTGTGTCCTACGGTAGGCGTACCCTGGCGCGTGATTCCGAGGCATAAAGAAAGGGCCCCAAGTATCGACTTGGGACCCTCTTGAGTCGGAAAGTGGGCAGGTGTCTACGCGCCAGGCTTGATCGCGAAGATCTTGACGCTGGCGGCGTAGGCGTTCACGTCGAAGGCTTCTAGCAGTTCAGCCATCGTTTCGTGCAGGGGGCGTTCGGCGGCTTCTTCGGAGTCGCAGCAGCTTTGCGATTCTGCTTCGGGGGTGCAGCACTCGGTTTCTTCAGCGGTCGGCGCAGGGGCGCAGCACGCCTCCGCTTGTGTAGCGGGTTCGGGAGCGCAGCAGGCTTCTTCGGTCGCGCTGGCTTCGGTGTCGCAGGAGCCGCTCATGTCCGCATCGGAGGTCGGTCCGCAGCAAGCTGCGTGTCCGCCGTCTTTGTAGGCGTTTAGATCGCTACCTGCATCTTGAATGTCCACGCCGCCGAAGCCCGCGGCGGAGAGTTTGCTGCGGTTGTCGTCGATGGTGAGCGCGCCGGCGATGCAGCCGGTCCAGGCGGCGACTTCTTGGGCGATCGCTTCGGGGAGCTGTTGCTTGAGTGCGATGTCGGAGATGGCCAGGCGTCCGCCCGGCTTGAGCACGCGGTAGATTTCCTTGAGCGCGGCGTCTTTGTCGGGGCACAGGTTGAGCACGCAGTTGGAGATCACGCAGTCCACCGAGCCAGTCGGGATCGGCATGGCTTCGATCTCGGCCAAGTAGAAGTGCACGTTTGTGTAGGCGCCTTTCTCCGCGTTCTTGCGGGCCAGGGAAACCATGTCTCCCGTCATGTCGATGCCGATGACTTTGCCGGTCGGGCCGACCTTCTTAGAGGCTAGGAACACGTCCAATCCGCCTCCAGCGCCCAAATCTAGCACTGTTTCGCCTTCGCTGATGGAGGCCATGGCCACGGGGTTCCCGCAGGACAAACCCATGTTGGCTTCGGCGGGGATGCTCGCAAGCTCCTCGTCGCTGTAACCAAACGCATTCGCGATGCTCTTGATTCCGGAGTGGGTGGAGCTCAGTCCAGCTTGGGCCACGGAGCCGTAGCCTTTGCGCACGGCATCTCTTGTTTTCTCAGACATAGTCGTTTCCTTGTGTTAGCAGCAGGGGGGATTGCCTGGTTCACAGGCCTGCGCATCCTGCTCATCGGCGCAGCATTCTTTAACGAAGAGGGCGAAGGTGGCTTCCATCACGCTGAAATCCGCGTGACAAATCAGGGTCGTGCCCTCACGTTTCTGACTCACCAAGCCCACTTCGAGCAGCTTGTGCAAGTGGTGGGAGAGGGTGGAGGCCGGGATGTCGAGCTTGGCTTGCACTCCCGCCACGGGCAGGCCCGTGTGGCCCGCACGCACGAGGATTCGGTAGATGCCGAGGCGTGTGGTGTTGCCTAGGGCTGCTAGGCGGGTGGCTACTTGTTCCATGCTCATGGAAATAGTATCGGCCGCTTTGGCCTGTTACGCAACCGTATTTCTGGAATTACCGAAATATCTAGCTGGCGCGTGCCCCTTTGGGCAGGACGCTGGAGTCGCTAACATGTCCGCATGCCCCAGCAAGAGCGTACAAAGCCTATTTATACCCCCGGAACCGGCCCGCCTTCCGTACCCCGACCCGACCACGCCGTACTCGAAGCGATTGGCCAGGAAGGTGTGTTTCGCCTGCTCTCCGCCGTTTATCAGCGTCTAGAGGCCTCTTCGATCCGCCCCATGTTCGCCAAGGACATGGAAGCCGCGTCGCGCCGGTCGGCCGCCTTTTTCGTACAGGTCCTGGGCGGCGCGCCCCTGTTCACAGAGAACTTCGGGCCCCCGCGCATGCGTCAGCGCCACTTTCCTTTCGAAATCGATGGGGAGTCAAGGGTCCAATGGCTCGGGTGCTTCAAGGCCGCGCTGGCGGACTCCGTCGAACATCACGGATTCCCTGCCGAGCACCTTGCGGGCTTCGAAACGTTCCTCGACGTGTTCTCGAGCTGGATGGTGAATGTGGCGCCGGAAGCTTAGGCGCCCGAACAAGCTCACTCGCCCCTGCTAGAATCTCTGCGTGCTCAACCTCCTTCGCTCCGCCTGGACCCCGCTCATTCTATGCGTGGTGCTCGCCTTCACTTATTCGTTCACACAGGAACGCATCGAGCATGAAGGTGGACACCCCTACGACAGCGCGGTGTACTTCCAGATGGCCCATCAAGTGGCTGCGGGGGAAGGACTTTCGGCGTCCAAACCATTCGTCTATCGCTTGGCTGTCCCCTATATCGTGGGCAGCCTTTTTCCCGACGATGTGCTGCACGGCTATGACGTGGTTGGCGTAGCGTTCGGATCACTCCTGGTGCTGTTCTTGTTTTTCCTGCTGCGCGCCTATGGCTTGAATCGCAGTATGGCCTTGTGGATGGTAGCCCTATATATTGCCAACCCATATTCTCCGTTCCGCTRCRTKYYRWTMWASSSARCYMMSGTYRRKYSYGCYGCRYKCRYYWWSSYWMWCKSKYCWTTMTSRGKWYWWARSACKSMYAAGGTTCTGAACTTAGGCAGCACGGTGCTTCTCGTCGTACTAGGTTGTTTGGGTGCATTGGTGCGTGAGGTCGTTTTGGTGGTTCCTCTCACATTCTTAGGGGCACACTTGGTGCGAGTTGTCTTGCCCGGGGAAACACGAATCAAAAGCAAGCAAACCCTCTATCACTCGCTGATTCTGCTCGCGACCATTTCGGCACTTGTCGCCACGCGGTTGATCGTGAAAGAGGATTTGGGGCGGTATGAGACCCTTTCACACATGCGTGCGTCGTTCGAACGCAACTGGCACTATCCCGACATTCTATTGCTGTGCAGTTTGACCGCGGTTGGGCCCCTGTGGTTCGTACTCGCGGGTTCTGTACGTAGTCGGGCGTTGTGGAAGTTCCTGGGCGAGCACATCGAGTTGCCCATTTTTCTGGTAGGGATGGCGTTCTTGGCGACCGTAGCTGGCAATCACACCGACCGCTTTGTTTTTTGGCTTTTGCCGGGCCTGCTTCCGTTGCTGGGGCATGCACTCAGTCAGGGCTGGGTGGGTTTGAACGGTACAAAAGCCAAGGTGCTGTTCTACGGGCCGATYCTGGTGGCGCAATTGCTCGCCTATCGTGCRTTCGTGTCCTTCCCCGCCACCGACCATGAAACACTCAGCAACCCCGGCGAAGCCAGTCTGCCCTTGTTCCTAAACTACGGGGAAGGCGTGAACCTAGGCCAGGTCACCGTGGCGTTCATGACTCGGGCCAATCGAATCCCCTTGTTGATCGAATTCAGCGTACTGGCCGTCTACCTGCTGGCCGTGTGGCTCTATTTCCGGAATTCGAACGGGCCGCAGACCCAAATCGAACCTGACGTCCTGTAACGCACCATGGTTTCTAACAAAGTTGAAGGCGGCCACGTACCCGGCCGACTGACCCGCATTCTGACGATTATCGGTCCCGGCATATTGATCGCGGCGACGGGTGTCGGTGCCGGTGACTTGGCCTTAGCCGCAATCAGCGGAAGTCGTTTGGGCCTGGCGATTCTGTGGGCGGTCTTACTCGGCGCGGGCATCAAGTTTGTGTTGACCGAAGGCTTAGCGCGCTATCAATTGGCTACAGGCCAAACGCTGCTCGAAGGCGCCATGTTGCGCCTGGGTTGGACGGCGCGCGTGATCTTTGGCGCCTACCTACTGTTGYGGTCGTTCTTTGTGGCGAACTCCCTGTTGAGCGGTTGCGGCATCGCCATGCACGCGATTTTTCCGGTGTTTGAGGATGCGAGCACGGGGCAAGTGGTGTTCGGAGTGGTCCATAGTTTCGTCGCGCTCGCACTCGTGCGTATGGGCGGCTTTCGCTTGTTCGAGAAGGTCATGGGCGTTTGCATCGGACTCATGTTTGCGGTGGTGGTGACCACGGCGATCTTGCTCAAACCGGACATGACGGAATTCATGCAAGGCTTGGTGCGGCCGAGCATCCCCGACTGGCGCGAGGGCGGTTTGCAGTGGACGGTTGCCCTGATGGGCGGGGTTGGCGGCACTTTGACAGTGCTTTGTTACGGGTATTGGATCCGCGAGAAGGGCCGTGAGGGCGTGGGGCAGTTGACGACCTGCCGCATCGACTTGGCCGTCGGCTACACGATGACCGCCGTGTTTGGCGTGGCCATGGTTGTCATCGGCAGCAACATCGAAATTGAAGGCAAGGGCGCTGGCTTGATCGTGGCCCTGGCGAATCAGTTGCAGGAGCCCTTGGGATCCGCGGGTCGCTGGGCGTTCTTGATAGGAGCCTGGGGCGCCATATTCAGCAGCCTGTTGGGTGTTTGGCAGGCCGTTCCGTACGTGTTTGCGGATTACCTGCGTTTGCTCGGCAAGGATGACGGCGAGCGGCGAGCTCCCGTATCGGAAAGCGGTCGGCCCTACCGCCTGTATCTGTGGGCCCTGGCGGTCATTCCATTGGTTGGCTTGAACCTTCCCTTCAATGAAATTCAAAAGGTCTACGCCATTTTTGGTGCAGCGTTCATGCCGCTCTTGGCCATCACGCTCCTGATTCTGAACGGTCGCAGGGACTGGGTCGGAGAGCTGCGCAACCGCTGGTACACCACCCTAGCTCTCGGTTCGACCTTGGTTTTCTTCGCAGTGGTCGGCTACTTCGGGCTGCGCAGCAAGTTCGGCTAGAAAGGCTAACTGTCGCGTTTCGATCCAAGAGAAGCGGGTCGGGGCACTTTTGAAGGGGATTGCAGGGCTTGAGAGCCTCTTTCCCTTGGGTTTTGTGAGGGGGAACGCCGAAGGAAGCCGCGTCCCGCCCGTCCGTCACAACTCAACCCCCGCACATCATGCGCCTCCAACCCTTGGCATTCCTCATGGGTATGGCCCTTTTTGTACCGAACACCTCCGCCCTCGCCGGCGACGAATGGAACGCTCCAGAATCTGGAGCTGGCCATTGGTTCGGATATTCCGTAGCCACCGAGCAAGGCTTGCACTTTGCAGGCTCGCCCCTGGAGAACCGTACAGGTCCCCAGACGGGAGCTGCGTATCTACTGGATACGAGCTTGCCGGGTATTGCGGATGTGCGCGTGACGCCTTTGCTCCGGCAGACAGGCCAAAGGTTCGGCTGGTCGGTGGACCTGACAGCGGATGTGCTCGTGGTGGGCGCGCCCGGGCAAGGCGCGATGGTGGGGCAAGCGTATGTCTACGAGCGTGGCGCTACGGGCTGGGTTCAGACGATTATCCTGAACGGTTTACCCGGTCACGCGGGCGATCGCTTTGGAAGTGCGATCGCAATTGAGGGGGATCGCATCCTGGTTGGGGCGCCGGGCGATAACGGGAATGGGGCCATGGCGGGGGCTGTGTATGCATTCAGCCGGGGCAGCTCCTTGTGGGTTCTGGATGAAGTTCTGCGCGCGCCTTTTACAGGCCCAGGGGATGAATTTGGCTTCGCTTTGGACATGCAGGGCGATGGCGCGGTCATCGGAGCCTTCAGCGCGAACACTCACGTCTATAACGAAGGTGCGGCCTACGTGTATCGGTGGGACGGTACCCAATACGCCCAAGAGGCTGAATTGTGGGCGCCTAACCCGCGACCCAACTCCATGTTCGCCCGCAGCGTAGCCATTTTGGGGGACCGTATCGCAGTGGGCGCCACGGAGGAYCATCCCAGTGATTTGCGCAGCGGATCCGTGACTCTTTACKCCAAGCAATCCGGCGGTTGGGCTGTTGAGGATCGAGTCCAAGCTCCTGGCGTGGCGGTGGGCAACGCGTTTGGTTATGCGGTGGCTCTGAAGCCGGAGGGACTGGTTGTGGGCGCGCCGCTGGCGACTAAGGATGGCGTGCGCGGGGGAGTGGCTTACGTGTATCACCCCCTGGGCCCCAACTGGCAAATGACAGAGGAGTTTGAGCCGGTGGTGCCGCCAGAGAACGGGGATTACACCGGAGTCTCCGTGGCCCTTGCCCAAGACGGTGCCCTAGTAGGTGCCATGCGGCGAGACGCGCCCTACTACGACGCTGGTACCGTGTACCGCTTCAACCAACAGGAAATCGACCTGCCCCTGATCGTTTCATTTTGTGGCTGCGATGAGGGGGGGCCYTGCGGAACRGCTCCCCAGGYAAATGGGTGCGAAAATTCAACTGGCAAGGGTGCCGCCTTGTCAGCTACCGGAAGTACTTCGATCGCAGTGGACAACTTGACCTTGATCGCGAGTGGGCTTCCGAGGAGAGCMCCTACCTACTTCCTCATGGGCCGACCTGGCCCGCCGACYCCGGCGTACGACGGTTTGTTCTGYATCTCCAAYACCGACAACAARGTGCTGATGYTAGAGAGCCGCCGGGCCAGCCGGKCCGGCGTCGTKATGACTCGTAACAAGATCATGAATTATGCYTCCCGCAAGGGATTGSAAGCGCTYGCGGGCACTTCGTGGACTTTTCAAGCGGTCTACTATGATCGATCGGGCCCCTGYGGCACCCGTTACAACTTCACCAACGCCCTATWCGCMACGTTGACCCTCTAGCAGGCCGTTGAWGRACGAGGCTCTAGTYCGCGCAAACGGAACCGCCRTGRATACGGGGCCGTGCCCCAGATGGTGGCGCCAAATGTCAAGAATTGGGCGCCCTGGCGAGTTGGATTCGAAAGTGCCTGGTGGAGGGCTCAACACGACTCAAACTCGGTTATCCTGACAGCCATGTTGATCAAACAAACCAATTCTTCGTTTGCCGCGTTGGTGCTAGGTGCGGCGATCGTGTGCGGGTCAAGTGCATGCTCCAATAGCGAGGCTCCGGTCGAGCAAGGGGCGTCCCAGGAAGCGAGCGCGTTCGTCATTGAAGAGCCCTCGGATCCCGTGACCCACATGGAGTTGGTTGAAGACCTGTCCGAGGAGGTAGCGGATTGGTTGCTCGAATTCTCGGACAAGCTGAAGCGCCGGGATTTCGAAGCGGCGCGCACATGGTTGGCTGAGGACTTCCAAGGTCAGGCACTCAGTCCCCTGGAGGATGGAGAATCGAAAGCCATGCCGCTGGGAGTTCAGCGCTTGAGCTGGCAGCCGGAGTCCGCCCAAGTGGTGGGCGCCGATGCCTTCATGGGCTCCGTCTCCGGATTCCTATCATCATGGCAGCGCGTGGAGCAGGTGCTTTGGAAAGTGAAAGGCGCAGAGTTTCAAAGCGGSCGCAGGCCTTGGGGCAAGATYAAGYTRAARATCGTGATGACMGGAATGGACGGGMRGTTGCAACCGATCGCGGTTTCGGGATGGGGTTATGTGAAGGTCACCAAGCAACGCGGCGAGTGGAAAGTGAATCGCTTCACACTCACATCCCTGAACGTCAAGCAGCGCGAGGGTGGCTCCATGTTCACTAATGTGACAGCCGCAGCGGGAGTGGCGCATACCTGGCCTCGCTTCGGAACGGACGAGAACTTGAGCTACGCTTGGAATGGCGCAGCTGGCGGGGATGTGGATGGCGATGGCGACTGGGACCTTTTCGTGCCGTCCGATGGGCGCAACTACCTGTACCTGGCTAAGGATGACGGCACCTTCGAGGAGGTCGCAGAGTCCCGGGGTGTGGCCCAGCCCGCCGCGGGCACCGGCACCGTTTTCTTCGACTTTGACAACGATGGGGACCAAGATCTGTTCGTGGCCCACGTGGGTTGGACGGGCGAAGACGGCAAGCTCGAAGGTCAAACAACGAAGCTGTACGTCAACGATGGGGCAGCCCACTTCCAATTGCAAACAGGCATGCCGGGTCTTCAGATCCCCATGGAGGCCTACCATGTGACCGTCTTGGACTTTGACGCTGACGGGTACCTGGATCTGTTCATTGCCTGCTATGGCCGACTGGACGCCAAACACAACGACTCTTGGATTGAAGCCACCAATGGTTCGCCGAACTTCCTATTGCGCAACCTGGAGGGCAAGGGATTCGAAGACGTCTCTGTCGCCGCCGGCATTCAGGGAGGCCGTTGGACCTACGCACTGGCCAGCGCTGACGTGAACGGCGATGGTTGGCCCGACGTGTATGCCGCCAACGATTACGGTTCGAACCGCATGTGGATCAATCAGCAGGACGGCACGTTCAAGGATGATGCTGCCGCGCTAGGATTGGCCGATCAGGGCAACGGCATGGCCTGCGCCTTCGGCGACTTGAACGCCGACGGAATTTTAGACCTCTATGTTTCGAACATGTCGTCCACTGCTGGCAACCGGATCTTGAACCGACTGACGGAGGAGATTGACCCGGAGGTTTACGCCGCGCTCAAGAAAATGGCCGCAGGAAACTCGATGTTCCAAGGCAAACCGGACGGAACCTTTGAGCGCTTTGCAAAAGAGGCTGGCGGGACCGGCGGCGCTTGGGCGTGGTCCTTGGCTTTGAATGACTTCAACTTGGATGGTCACCTGGACGTGTTCTGTACCAATGGATTTGTCACCGGCACCCTGCCCGATGACACATGAAGCACCTACTGGCGCCACGTGGTGGCGTCCTCAATCAAAGCTAGCAAATCCGATTCTCTTCTGTCCGAAGGCGTGGGCAACGCCCGCTACCTCTCGCGCCACAACAACCAAATGTTCAAGGAAGGCCGCTCGTTCAGTGGCAACGAAAGGGACAAGGTTTGGATCAATCGGGGCGACGGCACTTTTGCTGACCTGTCCCAGTTTTCCGGCGCGGATTCACCGAACGATGGCCGGTCCGTGGTCGCTGCGGACTTCGATGATGACGGGGATGTGGATCTGTTCGTGCACGAGCTGCAACGGGAGCGGCACGCCCTCTATCGCAATGAGTTGAATACGGACTTCGGTAACTTTGTCAAGGTGCGTCTGCGCGCAACGAATGGGCAATATGAGGGCATTGGCACGTTGGTTACAGCGGTGACCCGCTCCTCCAAAACGGTCCAAGTGCTCTCGCGCGGCGCGGGCATTGCCTCCTGCCAAGTTCCTGAGTTGATCTTCGGCGTCGGCCAGGCCAAGCAAGTGGACCTGTTGGTGCAATGGCCGGGTGGTCACTCGGATGTGTTCAAGGACGTAGCAGCCGGATCGCGCGTGCTGCTGGTGGAAGGCGCCGAGGAGGTTGAAGCYTNYWKCAKCSAAGCCNGMMGSCKTTSSSCGMYMCGCYGMCCRMWKGCTTGNSSRTGCGNCATNMRSRGRAMSCTYGGCCGACTTCACGGTGCAAGACACTTCGGGCGCGGACGTTGCCTTCGACGTGAAGGCGATGGCGGCAGGCAAAACCCTGTACCTGAACCTGTGGGCTAGCTACTGCGGGCCTTGCGTCAAAGAGATCCCCGACCTGCAATCCATGGCGGACGGCGGCGAGGTGAACGTGGTTGCGATATCAGTGGATATCGAAAGTGCCAAGCAGCGCGCCGGGAAGATCATGGCGAATCGTGGAGGTACGTATCCTGCGTTCTACCTGCAAGGCGCGGGAAATGGGGCGAATGCACCTGGGCTACCCTGGGCGGACTTAGAGCGATTGCCTATTCCTACGACCCTGGTGATTTCGCCCGAAGGCGTGCTGCAGCGCGTCATTCGTGGCCCCATCGACAAGGCGGATTGAGCCTTCCGGTGTGACATAGGGCTCGTGCATGCGCGGTTGCGCTCGCCTGGGTAGGCGTGTGCACGCGCGCATTGGGGTTCTCGGGTGTGGCATAGGAGTTGCAAAGGTTTCAATTCCTTCAACCGCCGAACGGGTTTCTCCCAAGCTCCTAGGCCGCCCCATTGAATTCCATGGCACGTCCTTTCGGACTCTCTTTCCCTTCCTGTTCTCTTCTTCACCGCACACATCGATCTAGTTGGGACCCTTTTGCGAAGGCCGTGTGTGCATCAACTCTCTTGTTCGCAGTGGCAGCTTGCGGTGGCTCGGCCGGCTCGCAAGGTACTTCGAGCCATCCAGCAGGGAGTTACGCTTCGACGGGTTCGGGTGGGCACTTCTTCACGGATGCAAACGAGCAGGGTCGGTCGCGAAGCTTGCATCTGATTCACATGTACTGGGGCCGCATGGTCGACATCTATGGACTCGACTCGYTGGGRGAGCGCGTGCTCATGCACGAGCGRCTMGTGATMTCCCAGAGCATCGAGAGCAATGGYTTCAATTTTGAGTTGGTGACCAACGCKGTGTCCGCCGTTCAAGAGCTGACGATTCTRCGCAATGTGAATGATACGGAGGCMCAGGGTGGGCTTGAGCAATTCGAGGCCCTGCTTCGTTCCACTCAAAACGCCCTGTCCCCGGTGGATCAAAAAGGCGCTTCGGGTTCGGTTGGAGGTTCGGCGGGGCTCTTCACRATGATCCCCAAGAACGCAGCKCTTGTCATGGTYTTCAATGACYTGYTGAATGCGGAYACGATCGATGYGGGCACGATTMGGATCATGACCGGGGTGGSYTTGWCCACGCCTTTCGAAGCCCGGATCTTCGGYGACAAGAACTTCGGGGACTTGGCCGARATGGACGGGCTACCSGGCACGGARTTTTATACGACWCGMGTGGTCATTGACCCCACMACATCSGTGGTGGAGTCMTTCGACGCAGCGCCTCCTGGTCCGGTCAACACCCAGGGCTTTCCCGGCAGCCTGACGGTGAATTTGGCCAATCTCTTGGTTCGGATTCCCACCCGGGAGGCCTCGGTTGTGGGGCAATTTGAAGTGCTCGAGAACTTGACCCCTCACGCGATCAACACCCTGGAGAGCGGCGCTTGGGATTCGGCCTCGCAAACCCAGGACATCGTGCGCGCCCTACGAACGGGCGGTAACACACATGTCACGGGGGATGTGTTCAACGGATTTCTGCTCGACCGAGAGGCGCCGAAGATTATAGGATCCAACGCGGTGACCATCACGATGGCGCCCGTTCCCGGAACGTTGCCGGGTGAGTTCACCCTGCCCATGGTGGTGTTCGAGTCGGAGGCGTGCAGCAAGAGCCCGGGTCGTGGAGATGTGATTTCTCAACTATCCCAAGGGGTCTTTGCTGATGTCATCGGAACCGAGACCCTGAATGGCGGGGACGCGCTGAATGTGCGCGTACGCTTGCGACAGTACCCCCAAGAGTGGGATCTCCCTGGGCAAGCGGGTGCCGCAGAGTGGGTGAACCACGCCGTGGGCGGCGCGGAATTCCAAACACCCTTCGATGGACTAGGGGACTTGGGGCGTGTGGGTTGCTTTGTGCGCGTCAATCCCTTGCCGGCAGGCTTCCCCAGCGCACCCACCAGCGGATTGGACCCTGACAGCACCTTTGGCTTAAGGTTTTCTGAACCCATGGAGCGCGCCTCGATCACGGCCTTTGATTCCCTCTTGCTGACCAGGCTAGAGTTGAACCCGGGCAATGATCCGCCCCTTTCCACGGGCTCATTTGTCGTCGGTCAAGTGAGCTTGGCTGCGGATCTTCAGAGCTTCACCCTAAACCCCGAGTTGCCTCTCAATCACGAGCAAGGCCAGTCTGAGAGCTACTTCCTGAGTTTGCTATCCGGTGGTTTGGCCGCGACGGACTTGGCTGGCAATGGTTTGGATGGTGAATTTCCGGCCGTTGAATTCTTGCTGGATGCTTCAAAGGCCACCGTGCGCAATGGGGGCCGCGTGAGCCGCTTCTCCGACATCGACGAGGAGCTTGAAGATCCTTTCGGCGTGCAAACGGACTACGGGGTGATGCCGGAGTGGGGTGGACAGCACCTCTATGATCTCGCGCGCCAGGAAATTTTCCCCCGGCCCGTGTCGCGTTTTACCGCGCTCGCGGATCGAACCCAAGCGGTTCCCGCGATGATGACTACGATCCCCGGAGGTCTGCAAACGCCGCTGTCCAATCTCGGATCCAAGATGCAGATCGTTTACCGCTTCATGGATTTTGGTTGGGCATTGGAGGATTCCACAACGGCCAATTTGGACGTGACCGGCATTTCCTGGGCACCCGTCAATGGCCTGGTGACCTTCGATTCCTTTTCAGGGTTCGAAATCCGGATGAGTCACAGTGGGTTCGCACCTGATGAGGTGATCAACCCTGCGACACTTTGGCCGGCGTGGCCCATGTCCGGTTTGTCTGGGACGTTCAATGAGAATCCGTTGGATTCGGTCGCAGACCCCCAGAAGGTCATGCACGCTCGTCACATGGGCTATCAAGTCAACCCCGGGGCGGTCTACACCACGGGTGGAAGCAACACACGTCTGATTCCTTTTCCACTCAACAGGGACGTTGCTGGTGGGGAGGAGGAAACCACTTACACCTGGCGCAATTCGGCGCTACTGAGCCGCTCGGGACCCCTGAGCGGCGGCTCGCCTCCGGATCAGCAACTGGTGTCGCTAGGCCTTCCGCTAAACTTGAAGACCTACCGCACCGGCCAGATTCGGAGCATTGGTTTGCCCCTGTTGGTGGAGTTTCGATGCTATCCCGATGGGTCCGCAACGGGATTGAATTCGTTCGACATCAGCATCGCAGCGAATTCTTCTGCGAGGCCCTACTTGCGTGCTTTCTCAACAGGTGGCATCGATACAGGAGGCGCCGACGTGGTCGTGCAGCCGGATTCGTCACACACGGCGTCGGGAGGTTTCAGTCCCGCTGCAGGTGGGGTGGGGACCCCGGGTCTAGACAACTCTTTCTATATGGGTGCTTTGGATCTGGTGGTGCGCGTCAGCCGCAGTTGCTCGGTTTGGTTCCCAGCTGACGATCCGAGCCACCCCGGTAGTTCCCTCGCGGGAACCTTATTCCGACCCGCGGTGATGGAGCCGCGTTTGGAGGATCAGCCCGCCGGAACCAGCATCGAGGTTCACTATCGCGGTGCATCTAGCATCGGCTTGCACCCGTCACCGGCGGGCAACCTGCTCGACGATATGGGGGCGGAGATCGTTCACTTGGCGCGCGTGAATGCGAGCGTGCTGGACATTTACGGGGATCACTATCCCGTTCGATCAGGCGCAGGTCCGTGGCCGCTGCACAATACCGGCCTCTCCAATGTGGGGATCGTCGATTTGAACGGCGGCGCAGGTCTCGCGAACGAGGAGTGGTATAGCGACATCGCAGACATCAATGGGGCGCGCTTCTACCAGGTTCGTTTGACCTTCAACTCGAACATCCGAACCGCTCAATCGCCGCGCCTGTCCGCCTTGGCCATTGCCTGGGGTCAGTGACTCCTGGGCCTGCCCATGAAAAGAGCCCGCCGCAA
>JAESRM010000007.1 GCA_016764635.1 Planctomycetota bacterium | reverse complement strand
CTTCCTTGGCCACCGTGGCTTCGGAGGGGTAGAGATTCACCACGACCATGTCGATGGCGCCGATACCGTGCTCTTCCATGGCCTTCATGTGACTGTCCAAATCCCGGCGGGCCAGGATGCCCCCGTGGATCGTGGGGTGCAGGGTTTTCACGCGCCCGTCCATCATCTCGGGGAAGCCGGTGTGCTCGGAGACCTCGGTGACCTCGATGCCCGCCTCGGTGAGTTTAGCGTACGTGCCGCCGGTGGAGAGCAGCTGCACTCCCATCTCACGCAGGCCCTTTGCAAAGGGCACCAAATCGGACTTATCAGATACGCTGAGCAAAGCTCTACGAACGGGGGTAGCCATGTTTTTTTTCAAGCTTGGGACGAGTGAGCGGGCCGTTTTTAGCCCGTTTTCGCCCGCCAATATATTCCCGGGAGACCTCCAAGACCTCCCCTCTGACACGATCTTTTTGAGACCTCCAGCCCACGCCCCCCTGGAGGCGTCCAGGACTCGATCCCGGCCAAGATAGAGCCCTCGGAGATCGCGACAGGTGGCGGTATGATCCTGGGGTGTCCATCAAAAGCAATCCCACCCGCTTCTTCCTGATCGCCTTCGTCCTGCTCGCAGTCGCCGGCATGCTGCTTTGGCGGCTCCTACTYCCCGGCCCGCGCCTRCTSGCYTGGGCCTTYGGAGCCAACCTCTCAGCCTTCCTGATCTGGTTCTTCGACAAGCACCAAGCCCGCAACGACGGCTGGCGCGTCCCCGAACGCACCCTACACATAATGGCCATCCTAGGCGCCTCCCCCGCCAGCCTGGCCGCCATGTCCATCCTGCGCCACAAAACCCAAAAGCGCTTCTTCACAACCTTCTACAGCATCCTCCTAGTGGTCCAAATCGCCACCCTGCTGTACATCCTCTTCCCGCCGTCCTAGCCCCATTTCAGAAGTCTAGGAGTGTTTCGGGGRTAGAGGATTCCGCCAGGAACCGCCCCTCCATTCCGGAGCTGCGTTAGCTCGACCCCTCATAGCATCTAACTATGGGGGGGCCGATCCGCCTTGCTCCGAAAAGGATGGACGATCCCTGGCGAAACCCTCTATCCCCGACACACTCCTAGAGGTATTGGACCGTCACAATTGTCTTGACCCCCTCCTTTACTTCGACGCGTATTCTTCGCTCTTTGGGCTCCTTGCCATTCGCAGCCTGCAGTCCAACGAAATAGGACCCGGCCTCAGAGAACTCAAACAACATGGATTCTTTGTCATCAGAGAAAATAGTCTGGATGAGGACTCCGTCACCCGAAACCGGACCCACCGAAGCTACAGGGCAATTCAACTGGCGTACGCTGTCAATCACCATGTTTGAACCTTCGCTAGCACAGAAAATCTGAGCAACAAACTTGCCTCGAGGCGAAAGGGGTAGCACCAGGTCACCTCCTCCGAGACCAACGGCATGATGCACAACCCCGGATCCAAGTTTTCGGGGAAGGCCCGTTTCCTTCATGAATAGGGGTGGGCTCAAGACAACATCAATCGATCGAGGGAAACACTGGATAACCCAGCATCCATTCTCCCACCTACAGTTCGTTGAGACTCCCGGATTCATCAGAGTGGACATCCCGCCCAACCCCAATGGATTGGGAATCACTGTCGCCAATTGCTTCTCTCGCATGACTCGTGCATCGGAGTAGCACCAGACCAGTTTGCCGGGGCTCGTGCGGGGAGAAGTTTCATCCGGAAGGATGGGCCATACCCTCACGGTCACCATACTCGGTATTTGAACCCGCACCTCAATGCTCTCAAAACCCCGGACCTCGAACTCCTGTACGACTCCTAGGCCCGGAAGCACCAACTGATAGTCACCCGCAGGAATCAAGCCAAGATTCCCCCGGTACACTTGAAGCCCAGCGTCTTGTTTCCAATTCCTGAGGAGCATCCTCGGAGCGATTAGATATGAGTTATTGATGGCACCATCAATGCTCTGACGTACCTGGACAACTTGATCTCCCAATGGGATGTCAACCCCAGTCCCGTCTACCACCAATGCAACAGATGCCAACTTACGGTCCCGCCTATCAGTTTCCTCAAACATGATGGTTCGATGCTCACCGCGACCCATCGCAAATACCTTGCTCGCGACTTCTTCCCTAAATCCAAGTTGCGTAACCGTTGATACGGTCACCTTTACCTCCCCCACCGCCACATCCTCGAAGACCATGCTCGCTTGGTCTATCAGGCTGATGATGGGTTGATTTCCCAGCGAATCCCTTACTTCAATCTTGTAGGGACTGTCGGCATCCACAAACGGCCCTGAGAACCCTACCGTCAGCTTCCCCGATGGAACGAGCTCGACAATCTTCTCGTCGCTTTCAGCGCTCCATCGAATCGACTTAGGGATGTACCCTTCTGCCGTCAAGTACAGCTTGCGCCCCACCAATCCCGCTGGAATGGTTGCCGGCGAGGATCCCGAATATAGGCGATCCGAACCTACTTGGCTGTTCCTGCGCGGAGAAGAAACTGAGTGAGCCAAGTCCTTAATGGCAAAAGAGGTTGTCCCGACAGTCGCATCCCCAATTTGTAACGTAGACTCAACAATGGCTTGCACGCTGAAGAGCTCCAAGGGCTCTCCCGTTTCCCGATCCTGCACGTGCAGCAATGTCGCAGAAACCACCGAGGCTTCGAGCACAATTGGATGCCCTGGGGAAGAGTAATAGACCAGCTGCTTGGGCATTGCCACGCTCCCAGCAAAGGAGAATCGATAAAAGGCGTAGCGCCCCCTGGGAAGGGTTGCTTTCCACCGTCCCTCCACTACAGGCAATTCAACCATTGCCGCCCCGCTTCCTAACGGACCAGCAAGAAGGTCAGGSNCCWCYGRCGTCAGAGGCCCCTGAACCACCATCCACCAATAGCCACTCGATCGTCCCTGTGAGGCTACGGTCCGACGTGCCATCCTTCCGGGTCACGATGACTCGACCCATCGCCTGCAACCCCGGCAATTCATGATCCTCGGTGGCTCGTGCCTCGATAGCCCCCCGGGAACTGAGTTCAACGGGGCTCTCCATGGCGCTAGGACTCTCAGCAAACCCCGAGCTAGTCTTAGGGATATCTGCTTTGAGTTCTAGCTCACTTGCCGGCTCAACTCGAAGTGCATATCCAATGATGGCAAGTCCTACAATTAGGCCCAGCAATTTTGAAAGGGGACGTTTCATCAAGGTATATACGATTCTTGGATTCACAAAAAATGGCGAAAACGAGGCTCTGTAGACACGAACTGAGCCTCATCTGGCCCCGACCGCAACTAACTCAATAGAAGGTTTCGATCTGGGCTACGCATTGAACTCTATCACAAAAGGTAGGGATTATGCGGAGGTTAGGGGACTGGGCGAAACCAGCCCCCCTTGCTCAAATTCTGCCACCGCAGACACACGGATCATTTGTACACAGCGCACCCACATGCTTACTCGAGCTTTGAGGTCAGGGCTTTCAGCATGGCTTCGACGCCTTGGACTGGGGCTAGGCATGCGAAGTTTTGGCAGACGTAGGCTGTGGGCTTGCCGCCCACTGCGACTTGGGATTTGGTGAAGGGTGCTAGGGCGATGATTGCGGGCTCTCCTAGGGGGCGTTGGATCGCTACGAGGCGGGGGCGGAAGCCGGTGGAGAGGGCTCGCATCATCGCTTTGGTTTCGGGGTCGGCGGGGTCGCCGGACACTACGACTTCGTGGGTCGGGCCCAGGTAGAAGTCCAAGCCCATGAGGAATTGGGTGTGGGCCCTTGCACCGCCGCGGATCTGGGTGGAGAAGGCTTTGATCGCTTGATCGGCGTGCTCTTCGTAGGAGGTTTGTCCGGTGAGGCGCGCGAGCCGCGCCAGGTTCCAAAGCATGACCGAGTTGCCGGAGGGAATGGCGCCGTCGTAGATTTCTTTGGCTCGCACGATGAGCTCTTCGCCATCGGAGGGATACAGGTAAAAGCCGCCGTAGTCCTTATCCAGAAAGTGCTGAAGAGTGGCGTCACACAGCTGTTTGGCTGCGCCTAGGCGTTGGGGGTTTTGGGTGGCCTGGTGCAATTCGAGCATGCCCCAAATCATGAAAGCGTAGTCTTCCAACATGCCTTGCAGGCCTGCTTGGCCGCCGCGGGAGCGCTTGTAGAGCCTTCCCGTGGCCGGATCGCGCAGGTGGTTCCAGGCGTAGTCGGCTGCGCGGTCTGCGGCTCGAATCCAATCGGGTCGATCCATGGCGCGACCGGCTTGGGCCAGGGCTRCGATCATCAAACCGTTCCAGTCGGTGAGCACCTTGTCGTCTTTGAGAGGATGGATGCGTGCCTCTCGAACTTTGAAGAGCTTCTCTCGAATACGCTCTAAGCGAGCCAGGATTACCGGCCCTTCGTCCCCGTACCTGGCCGCAATCTCGGCCAAGGTGGAGGTCAGGTGCGGGATGTTGTTCTTGCTCTGAGCGCCGGAAACTTCGTCACGGAAATTGCCGCGATCCTTGATGTTGTAGGTGGAAATGAACAGCTCCGCGTCTTCCTTGGCGAGCACTTCGCGCAGTTCCTTAGCCGTCCAAAAGTAGAAGAGGCCTTCTTCCCCATCGCTGTCCGCGTCTTCGGCGCTGTAGAAACCGCCCGCGGGATCGGTCATGTCGCGCAACACGTAAGTGATGATCTGCTCGACTGTTTTACGGTACTCCTCTTTGCCGGTGACTTGCCACGCTTCGGTGTAAGCCATGGCGATCAACGCTTGGTCGTAGAGCATCTTCTCGAAGTGCGGCACGAGCCAGCGCGCGTCGGTGGAGTAGCGGTGGAAACCAAAACCTACGTGGTCCCAGATGCCGCCCTTACGCATTTGATCTAAGGTCACTTCGACCATTTCTAGGCTTGCCGCTTCACCGCTATCCGCGTGCTCCCGCAGCAAGAAACGCAGGTTGTGGGGCACCGGGAATTTGGGCGCCCGACTGAACCCGCCCATATTGCCGTCAAAACTTGAGCGCAGGGCAGTACGGGCCACACGCATGATGCCGCGCTCCAAAGAAGTGCCTTCGCTGGGTGCGGATTGACTGCGAACCCATTCGACCAAGCGATTGGACTGGGTCAAAAGCGAATTGCGGTCGGTTTTCCACTTATTGCCCACCTGGGGCACCAGATCCATCATTCCGGGGCGACCACCGCGTCCGTTTTTGGGGTAGTAGGTGCCCGCGTGGAAGGGTTTTTTGTCGGGCGTCATGAGGATCGTCATAGGCCAACCACCGCGCCCAAAAGCCTGGGCGAAACTCATGTAGACGTTGTCCACATCGGGGCGCTCCTCGCGGTCGACCTTGATGCAAACAAAGTGCTCATTCATGAGCGCCGCGACCTCGTCATCCTCAAAACCCTCGTGCTCCATGACGTGACACCAGTGGCACGTTGAATAACCGATCGAAAGGAAAATGGGCTTGTCGAGTTTTTGCGCCAGGTCAAAGGCCTCTTCGCCCCAAGGAAACCAATTCACAGGATTGCGAGCGTGTTGCCGCAGGTAAGGACTGACCTCAAAGACCAAGCGGTTGAACTCCTCACCCCCGTCTGGAGCTAGCTTTTGGACCTCTTCCGCGCTGGGTAGGGGCTTGCGCATTTTGGATTCCGAGTGCTCGGCTTCTTGGCCTTGCAAAGTGCAGGAAAGGAGCAGGAAAGCGAGGATCAGGGTTCTGTTGAACATGAAAAGTAGGGGAGCGGTTTAGTGCTTTTGAGCGATCAAGCGGTCCATGATAGCTACCAGATCGGTGGCGGTGCATGGGCCTGAGAAGCCGTACAGAAGTTTGGCTTCCGCGTCAGCAAACATGATGTAAGGGAGCGTGGTTGCATTCTCCACCTGGGCGACCAGGGCCAATATCGCGGGATCGTCCGAATCCGCGTCGGCTGCGACCGTGACAAAGTGGGAAGCCAGTTGCTCGCGAACGGAAACGTTCGGAAGCAAGACTTCGACCAGATTCCGGCAATCCGTACAGGCCTTGCGGCCAAACTCTACGAAGAGCAAACGGTCCGACTTTTTAGCCTGTTCGACACCACCTTCCAGGGTCACAAACCAGTTGTGCGCTCCGTGGTCGTCGAAGTGAGGGTGGCTATTGGGGTGGCTCATGTCGGATCCTAGATGGTGCTTTGGAGCGTGCGCAATCTGCTCGACTGCGTCACCCCAAAGCCCTGGCCCAGGATAGCACTACGCCCCGATTCAGGCTTTGCGACTTTTCAGGTAGGCCTCGATGAAGCCGTCGATATCGCCGTCCATGACCCCTTGCACGTTTCCAACTTCCACGTTGGTGCGGTGGTCCTTGACCATTTGGTAAGGGTGCATGACG
The DNA here is from genome assembly GCA_016764635.1 of Planctomycetota bacterium. Lineage (GTDB taxonomy): Bacteria > Planctomycetota > UBA1135 > UBA1135 > NORP259. Next base: position 14,054 of record JAESRM010000007.1, on the reverse strand, counting down.
TAGGAGCGGATTTGGCTACCCCAGGCGATTTCGCCCTTCTCGCCGTAAAGCGCGGCCATTTCCTTGTCGCGCTTGCTCTCTTCGAGCTGCAGCAGCTTGCCCTTGAGCAGCTTGAGGGCCTGGGCCTTGTTTTTGTGCTGACTGCGCTCGTTTTGGCAACGCACCACGACCCCGGTGGGGATGTGGGTCATACGTACAGCCGATTCCGTCTTGTTCACGTGCTGGCCGCCGGCGCCGCCCGCTCGCATGGTATCGATCTTGATGTCCGATTCGTCGATTTCGATGTCCAAGTCATCGCTGAGCTCGGGCGTCACATCTACCGACGCAAACGAGGTTTGACGACGGGATTGAGAGTCAAAAGGACTGATTCGAACCAGGCGGTGCACGCCAGATTCGGCCTTGAGGTAGCCAAAGGCATAATCGCCGATGATACGCAGGGTGGCTCCGCGGATACCGCCCTCGGACTCTTCTTGGTATTCGACTTGCTCCGCTTTGAAGCCGCGACGTTCCGCCCAGCGGCCGAACATGCGTAGCAGCATGGACGCCCAGTCGCAGGCGTCCACTCCTCCGGCACCCGCACTGATCTGCAGATAGGCGTTGGCGCGGTCGTTGGGACCTCCCAGCATGACCTGGAATTCGAGGGCGTCGATGTGCTTCAGCATGCTCACATGCTGGGCTTCAATTTCGACCGCAACCTCTTCCTCACCGAGCTCCTCAGCCWTTTCGGTCAGGTCTTCGATCTCCTCGAACGAGCCCTCCACCTTGCGAATGGGCTCGACGGTCAGCTTCAGCACTTTCATCTCTTTGATGAGGTCCTGACTCTTCTCGGCATCATTCCAGAAATTCGGCGATTCCTGGAGCTTTACGATCTCTTGCAGTCGTGCTGCGCGCTGAGAGTAGTCAAAGACTCTCCTTCAGCTGAGTCAGCCGGCTGCGCAGGTCTTTTTCAATCTCTTGAAGTTCAATGAGGGTTGCCATAGGCCGGCATTCTAGTGACCGAAGCGCCTCGGAAAACCTGTTCCGCCATTTTTTTTRGCAGGAAGGACCGTACCGTAGCCCCATGCAGATCGAACTCCCCACCGTGCAAGGCCGACTCATCAAGCGGTACAAGCGATTCTTGGCCGACGTKGAAATGGAAAAYGGGGAGACCCTGACCGCCCATTGCCCCRACACTGGCTCCYTGAAGGGCTGCCTGGAAGCGGGCTCYAARGTCGTGCTACGCGACAGTCAGAACCCKGCTCGCAAGCTGCAATACACCCTGCAAACCATCGAGGTCAACGGCACCTGGGTCAATGTGGACACGGGCTTGCCGGAATCCTTGGCTTTCGAGGCCATCCAGGCGGGCCTCATCCCGTCCCTGACCGGCTACGCCTCGGCTCGCCGTGAGGTCAAGTACGGCAAGAACAGCCGCATCGACGTACTGCTCGAAGACAAGGAAAAGGGCCTCTGCTACGTCGAGGTGAAAAACACGACCCTGGTGGACGGCAAGCTAGCCATGTTCCCCGACGCCGTCACCGTACGCGGTCGCAAGCACCTGTACGAGCTGGCCGACATGGTCAAAGAAGGCCACCGCGCCGTAATGCTCTACATCGTCTCCCGCAAGGACGTCACCTCCTTCGCCCCCGCCGAGCACATCGACCCCGCCTACACCGAGTCCCTGCGCGAGGTGGCTGCCAAAGGCGTAGAGCTATTGGCTTATTCGACCCTAGTGGAGCCGGACAGTTTCAACCTGCACAAGCCACTGAAAGTGTCCCTGGAGCGCTAGGATCCAGGTCGGAGAGGCTGGCTAGGGCCTCCTGCGCGCCAAATCCCGGGGGGAATGCAATTACCTGTGGCCACAGGCATTGTTTTGCCAAACAATGCGGGGATGTCCATTTCCACCGGTTCCGACACCCTGCCTCGCGAAACTTATCGCAACCTCATCCGAGTCCACGAACGCCTCACCGGCCAGTTTGCGCAGCTTTTCCGAAGCCAAGGGGTTTCCCCTGCGCAATACAACGTGATGCGCATCCTGCGTGAGGCGCCGCCCGAGGGCGCGCCCTGCCAGTACATCGGAGCTCGACTGCTGACCAAAGTCCCCGATGTGACGCGGCTCATCGACCGCATGGTGGCCTCCGACCTCGTTCGCCGCGAACGCAGCTCCAAGGACCGACGCATCGTGCTCGTGCACCTGACCGGCAAAGGGCGGGACATCCATCAGCGGCTCGATGGACCCGTGGAGGAATTGCACACAGCTCAACTCGGCCATCTCTCCGAGCAGCAGGTGCAGGGCCTGAACTGCAGTTTGCTCGCCGTACTCAGCCAAATGCTTGATGAAAACAGCGCAGGACAAAGCCCGGAAGGACCGAAAGAGTAAGACGCCTTGCATCCTTTCAAAAACAACCCCCTACCGCTTCTGGGCCTGATCGCAGCCTCTCTCCTGCCGAGTTGCGGAGACACCCAAGCAGCGCCCGCCCCGCCCGTAGTCAGTTCCTTGGGCCGCCTGTTACCCGCGATCCAAAAGGACCTGAACGAAGCCACCGCAAAGGTACTGCAGGACCCCGACAACTGGGCCCTATGGGCCAAACTGGGGGTTCGATACGAGATCAACAGCACCTACGGCCCGGCTCTCGAATGCTATGGGGTCGCTGCGGGACATCTGCCTACCAACGCCTTGTGGCCCTATCGGGCGGCCATCACAGCGGGGCGCACCGACGACCCTGAGTTGGCCCTGCTCTGGATTGAACGCAGTATCAAAATCGATGCGAAATACCCGACCTCCCATTACCGCAAGGGCAATTGGCTCTTGGAAATGGGGCGCCTCGAAGAAGCCCAGCAGGCCTACCAAAGGGCCTCCGAACTCGGCCCAAAAAACTCCGAGACCTGGGCCGGGTTGGCCCGTGTCGCCCTGCAAGACGACGCCCCTGAGCGAGCGCTGGAACTGATCAAGAAAGCACGCAAGTTGAAGCCCTCGGACGCCTACCTGCACCTGCTACTGGGCATAACGCTCAGCCAACTGGGCCGCGAGTCAGAAGCCGAAGCACATCTTACGCTCGGTCAAAACTCATCGCCTTCGGTCATGGATCCCTGGTCCCGCGTGGTCAGCCAAGGCCAGACCCGTGAAAGGGATCTGGTCAAGCGGGCCAAAGCCATGGAAGCCAAGGGTGACTTCTCCGGCGCCATTCGCGCCTACCGCGAGGTCATCAAAGCGCGCCCCAACGAACTCAAATTGCCCCTACGCCTGGCCAGCACACTCCTGAAAGCCAAACGGCCCGACGAAGCGCTCGTGCTGGTCCAGGAAACCCTCGAACGCTACCCCACGCACATCGACCTCCTGCTCTTCCAAGGAGCCCTGCTGCAAAAGCAAGGGGACTCGGAGGGCGCTTGGAATTCCTGCCAGCGCGCATTGGCGGCCGCTCCCGATCGCCCGGCGCCCTACATCTTCCAGTCCGGACTCTTCGCCCAAACAGGCAAGTCCCAAGAAGCCATCGCTGCTGCCAGGATGGCGATCGACAAAGCGCCCATGGAAAGTCGCGGCTACGAGACTCTCGCCCAACGCTATGGCGCAGCCCAGGCCCCATGGGATGCGGTCCGCATCATGGAATCCGCACTCAACATGGATGGCTTCAAACCCTCTGTACGCTTCTACCAAATGCTCCTGAAAGCCCTCAAGGCTCTCAAGCGCCCGGACAAGTTGGCACCGATTCTCAAGCGCGCCCAAGCCGACTACGGCACCAACACCTTCCCCAACTAGCCATGAATTTCATGCTCTCCGCCAGGTCCACCGGCCTCTGCGCCATCGCAATTCTGTCGATTCTGGGTTGCAAGAAGGACGCCGAAGTCACGGCACCTGAAGTTTCATCCACCACCCAGGAAGTTGCGGGCCCGGCCTGGTTTGAGGAATGCGCAGCAGACTCCGGACTGGATTTCCAACACGTTTCCGGACACGGAACCGGGTTGGTCTTCCCCGAAATCATGTCGACCGGCATCGCCTTGTTCGACATGGATGGCGATGGGGATTTGGACGTTTACTTGGTGCAAGGCGGCAGTTGGAGCAATAAAGAAGGCGCCCGCGACAATGTGCAAGGCAACCAGCTTTACGCCAACGATGGAGAAGGCCTCTTCACGAATGTAACCGCAGGATCTGGCGCGGATGACAAGGGCTACGGCATGGGCGTCGCCACAGGCGACTACGATGGCGACGGGGATGTGGACCTGTACGTGTCCAATCTCAACAGCAACGTACTGTTACGCAATGACGGCAACGGTCACTTCACCGAGGTCACCGAAAGCGCCGGTGTGGGCCACGCGGTTTGGAGCGCCAGCTCCGCTTTCGTGGACTACGACCGCGATGGCGACTTGGACCTCTTCGTCACCAACTACATCTATTGGGACGAGGACTCCGAGCTGCCTTGCCAGGACCCGCCCCGCGGATTGACCTATTGCAGCCCTAAGAGTTACGACGCACCGACCCCGGATGTGCTCTATCGAAATGACGGCGACGGCACCTTCACCGACGTTTCACTAGAGGTCGGATTGCGCTCTTCCAAAGGCAACGGTCTCGGAGTTCTTTGCGCCGATTTCGACGGGGACGGCTACCAAGAAATCTTCGTCGCCAACGACGGCACCCCCAACAAACTCTGGGTCGTGGGTAGCGACGGCAAGTTAACTGAGAAGGGCCTCATCAAAGGCTGCGCCGTGGACGACCAAGGCCGCGCCAAAGCCGGCATGGGTGTTTCCGCCGCTGACCTAGACTTCGACGGTGACGAGGACCTGCTAGTCGTGAACCTAAAAGGTGAAGACGACTCGCTCTACCGCAACGACGGCGGCCGCTTCTCGGACCGCACCCCGCGCGCCGGACTGGCCCACATCTCCAACAAGCGCACGCGCTTCGGCGTGGTACTGCGCGACTTCGACCACGACGGCTTCATCGACATCTACCAAGCCAACGGCCACGTCACGCACCCCATCCAGCCCACCGAAGGCGACCCCTTCGCCGACCACAACAACCTGATCCGAGGCCTGGACAAAATGCGCTTCGAACTGGTCAGCCCGCAAGGCGGCGTGGCCCAACCCCTGAAAGCCACCTCCCGCTCCGCAGCCTTCGGCGACATCGACGGAGACGGCGACCTGGACCTCTTCATCCACAACCGCGACATCGGCGTACACCTACTGCGCAACATCGCCCCCAAGCAAGGCCACTGGATCCTAATCCAAGTCCTAGAAAACTCCGGCGCCCCCGCCATCGGCGCCACCTTCTCCGCAAAAGCCGACGACAAAATCATGCACCGGCAAGTCCGCACCGCCGAAAGCTACTGCGCCGCCAGCGACCCCCGCCTCCACTTCGGCCTAGGCACCGCCACCCGCCTCACCGAAATCCAAATCACCTGGTCCGACGGCCAAACAGAATCCTTCGGCACCCTAGCCAGCGACAAAATCCACACCCTCCGCCGAGGCAACGGCCGGTCGGAATAATTGCATCCGATGCTTGATGCCACGCATAGCCGCGAGTCTCCTCAAAACAACAGTAACCCCCTGCGGTCGTTGCGCTTCCTTCGCTAATTCGAACCTTTTCGACGAATTGATTTCTGTGAACCTAGAACCTGATCTATCAGACGGGGTCACTGACAATAAGTGGTCTCCATTCAGGGCTAAGCATGAACAATTGATGCGGGGCGTCGCCTGAAAACGTATATTATCGGCACAATGAGAAAGCCGCTGATGAAGTCATCCCAACCATGGGCTATCACGCTCCGTCAGAGCACATCCTGAGGAGAACCAGAAATGTCGACCAACAAAGAGAATCCAGTCATAGAGGCTGTAGTAGATTTCCGATTTAGTTCGGACCTTACTACCAAGCAGTGCGAGGAATTCCAGGGAAGGCTTTCACAGCATCTAGGGGAAGGTTCCAAGCCCGATCCCATAGTTATAACCAAGGTCGCATTTGAGCCGGAGGTTGACCCTACCCCTTCAACGAAGACTATCGGATACACCCTCAAAGGTTCAGCTCCCGAAACAGCTACCCAATTGCGAACAAATGCATTCTCCTTCCACATGCTCGCGCCCTACAAAAATTGGGAAACTTTCACAACGATAGCACGCGAGCACTTCGGCGTGCTCTTCGAAACCAAGCCCCTGATAACGAGGGTAGCTGTGAGATTCATCAATAAACTTGATGCCTCAGGGATTCAGGAGGGCGGACCTGCTAGGTACATCAGACTCTCACCTGCCAACCCCTTCGGAGAGATTGCAACGCTTTCCAGTTTCGTTACCCAATTAGATCTTCAGTTGGCTGGTGACTTCAACGCCAGAATCACTGTCGCGCTCCCTGACGAACAAGAACCCTCGCTCCCCCGGCAAATCATTCTTGACGCGGATGTTTTCCAGGAGTACACAACACCAATTACAAGCGCTGAAGCATGGGACGCCACACTGCCAAAAATGCGAATTGTCAAAAACATGATTTTTCAAACAACCCTAACTCAGGAGGCTTTCGATGGCTCCGTACGCTGAATTTGGCTCCCATCTCCCTCCCGCAATTTATCGAACTGCGGGAAATAGTACTCACGCCATGGAAGCTGAGTCCTTGGGAATGCGGTTGGTGGACTTGACGAAAAGAACACAACAGACAAAGCGAGGACAACTGCAGCGGGCGATGCGCCTTGCAGCTCGAGAAGCTTTTGAATTCAATTGGGATGGAAACAATTCCCTACCTGCAAATTCAAAATCTGTAGACTTTGCTGAATGGATTATCCGCACGTTCCCCTTAAACATCCCCAGCCCCGAAGTGGATATTGACCCGGACGGCGAAGTCTCCTTCCATTGGAAGGGCGCAAATATGGCCGATTCAATCCTTGCCGTCTTTCGGGACAACAAGACTCTCACCTACTCAGCGTTAACTTCTGGTAGCTCAACATATGGCAACGTGCAGTATAAAGACAATAGACTTCCTGACGAACTACTCATGGCGATTGGGAAGTTACTGGGCGCGTAACACCTCAGTCTTCCCTAACCCGAGGTCAATCCTCAGAGCCATTTACAAGAAGAAAAAGAATGGTCTATATGCGGATGGATCTGTCAGGCCGAGACTATTTCAACCAAGAGGTCACGAAGTCTCAACCCTAGTAAAGGACGGTACCACCCTCTCCCGGATGGCACAGCTCGCCTACGTTATCAGACCAATCGATCATCGCCAGAAAGTCGTTGGCTTCGCAATCCTCCCCGTCCGGAAGTGCTTTAAGACTGGAAATCTGGACTCCCTGTCCTTTCAGCTTGATCATACACCGGTTGCTAGACACGGGAACATTGTTGGATGGGATCGATCCAATAATCAAGAGCTTAGCAAGGCAGCCAATGTTCATTTAGCTAATCAACTTGTCGTACATGCAAGGGGTTGGGCGGTTAAGGATTAGTCTGCTACCGGCTACCATGTCGACACCGAAGTAGAGTGGGACAGGCCAAATATCAACTCCGTTTAAAAATAGAGTCACGGCCTGCCATTGAACAACCCTTCGCCTACTTGCCAGCCGCGGGCGGCGGCTTTGCCGAAGGCTACGCCGTACATGGAGTTGCCKGCTAAGTGCAGGGGGCCTTGGCCTTCGGTGTAGGTTTTTAGGGCGGCTTCGATGCGGGCGACGCGGTCTAGGTGGCCTAGGTTGTATTGGGGGATGGCTTTTTGCCAGCGGGTTTCGTGGGAGAAGACCGGGGCTGTGGGGCAGTGGAAAAGTTCGCGGATTTCCTGGGTGGCTAGCTCTTTGAGCTGGTCGGGGGAGAGGTCCGCGATGGTGGGGTCGATTGCGCCGCCGTAAAGGGCGCGGACTAGGGTGTGACCTTTGGGGGCGCGATCGGGGAAGATGCGGCTGTCCCAGAGGAAACCGAGGGCGCGGGGTTTTTCGGTGCGCGGGATGAGGCAGCCGAAGCCGTTGGGGAAGTGGGCGGAGGCCTCGGGTGGGTAGCCTAGGGAGAGGACCGTGACGCCGGGGTGTTCGATGGTGTCGAGTTCGCGCGAGAGGGTGGGCGCGTCTGCTTCGAAGATGCGCGCCATGTTGGGGCCTTCGGTGGCTAGCACCACCGAATCGGCTTTGATTGGCTCTTGACCGTCGCCTAGGTCGATGACCCATTGGCCGTTGTCCGCTCGCATAATGCTCTTCACCCGGGCGCCATTGCGGATCTCGAAGGGCGCTTTGGCGGCGAGAGCTAGCGGAAGGCTTTGCAGTCCGCCCTCAAAGGAAGTCAGTACACCGCTTGGGCCGGAGGGGCCGCCTTTGCCACCGGCGCGTTTGACTGCGAGCAGGGCTTTGAAGAGCGAGCCGTATTGCTGCTCCATTTCGGCCATGCGTGGGAAGGCGGCGGGTAGGGAGAGTTTCTTGGAGTCGCCGGCGAATACGCCTTGCACCATGGGTGCCAGCATGCGGTCGGCGGCTTGTGCTCCGAGGCGGCGACGGCCGAACTCCCAAACGCTTTCGTCGGCATGGCCTTGCTTGCCAGGAACGAAGATCTCGCGCGCCATGCGCATGAGTCCTAGGGGCGAGAGTATTCCGCCCGTGGCGAATTTGAGCGGGTGCGCGTGGATCTCGCGCAGGCGTCCACCGAGCACAAGGAAACGGTGGGCGGCCGCATCGTTGGCGGGCACTTTGGTGATGCCCGCCAAGGCGGTCAATTCGTCGAGCGCTGGCTCATTGTCCAGGAACCCAGTGGGTCCTGACTCGGTCAGCCAGCCGCCTTCGAGTTTGTTCGAAACGGCTTTGCCCCCGACCCGATCGGCCGCATTCAGCAAGGTGATCTGGACGGAAGTTCCGCCCTTGCGCGCTTCTTCGTGGGCCGCCCACGCGGCTGCCAGACCAGAGATTCCGCCACCGATGACGACCAGATGCATGATGCTCAACCTATACGGTTTGACTGAATGAAGGGCCGCTGGTTTCCTTCTTCTCGCGAATGCGTCGGTCGAAACAAATCGCCAGGTTGCGTACGAAGAGTTCCCCGATGGGGGTGGCTTCGACTTGGTTGTGACCCACGATGGCGAGTCCTTCTTCGACCAGCGGATTCAATAGCTCCAAGTCGGGAGCGAAGTACTCCATGAAGTTGATGCCGAAGCGTTCTTCGTGGGCCTGCACGTCTATTTTGAAGTTGCACATGAGGTCGTGGATGACCGCGCGGCGCAATTCATCGTCGCCTTCGCGTAGAACGCCGCGTTCTGCGGACAGTTCACCGGCTTCGATGGCTGCGCGATAGGTGGTCAGCTTCTTYGCGTTTTGCACGTAGAGGCCGCCCACRTCTCCGATGGATGAGATGCCCAGACCGATGACATCGGTGGCGGGGATGACCGCGTAACCCTGGAAGTTGCGGCGTAGCTTGCCGATCTTGCGCGCCTTGGCCAGCTCGTCGGTGGGCAGGGCGAAGTGATCCATGCCGATGGGCTCGAAGCCGTTGGCGAGGAACACCTCGCGTGCGGCTGCGAACAGGGCGGCCTTTTCTTCGGGCTCTGGCAGCGTCGCGGTCTCCATCATCTTTTGATGTCCGCGCACCCACGGCACGTAGGCGAAGGAGTACACGGCGGCGCGGTCGCAGCCCATGTCGATGACGGCTTGCACGGTTTGTACAAAGGTCTCGACGGTCTGGTGAGGCAAGCCGTAGATCAGGTCCACGTTCACGCCTTTGAAACCGAGTTCGCGCGCGGTTGTTACTAGGTTCGCCGTGAGTTCCTTGGATTGGATGCGGTGGATCGCCACTTGAACCTCAGGGGTGAGGTCCTGAACGCCCAAGGAGATGCGATTGAAACCGTGCTTGGCGAGAACGGCCAAGTGCTCGGGCTTCGTCACGCGCGGGTCGACCTCGACGGCCTTTTCGCAGCCCTCAATGAACTCGAAATTCTCCTCGAGCTTGCACATCAAACGATCCAACTGCTCGGGTGTTTGATAGGTCGGAGTTCCGCCGCCAAGGTGCAGCTGGGAGACCTTCTTGCGGTCGCCCAATTCGGGCATGATCAGGTCAATTTCGCGTTCCAGCAGGTCCAAGTAGGGCAAAGCCTTCTCCTTGTCCGGACTGATGATCACGTGACAGCCACAGAACAGGCAGCGCTCCTCGCAGAACGGTAAGTGGATGTAGATCGACAGGGACTCGTCGGGGTGTTTGCTCGCCTCGCGCAGGTGTTCCTTGTACAGCGTCGGTGTGATGCCGTCGTGAAAGTCCAAGGCGGTGGGATAGCTAGTGTAACGCGGGCCTGGGCGGTCGAATTGCCCGATCAGGCGTGCGATTTCCGAGCGCTGGCTGGGTCTCTCTTGGGTACTCATGCGGAAACTCCTGCTTCATTGTGTACAGCGCTGACAAGCGCGTGCACGCTATCGATGGGGACCTCGGGCATGATTCCGTGTCCCAGGTTCATGATGTGTCCGTGGGCCGGAACCGCGCGCATGAGCTCTTCGGCTGCGCGCTTGGTGGCTTCGGGGCCCGCCAAAAGAATGGCGGGGTCGATGTTGCCTTGCAGAGCTTTTCGACCTTCGCCTACGGCGGGGATCGACTTGCGGGCTTCCGCCATGTCGGAGCGCCAGCACAGGCCCAAACCGTCGCAGGGCAGATTCTTCGTCAAGTGATTCAGGTGCGGAGCACCCTGGGCGAAGTAGATGGTCGGAATGCCTTTTTCACGCAAGCCAGAGAGCAAGCGGATGAGGTGCGGTTCCACATGGTCGGTGTAGGTCTTCACGGAGAGCAAACCGGCCCAGGAGTCGAAGATCTGGATCACGTCGGCACCCGACTTGTATTGTTCGATCGAGTACTCCAGGCACAGGGTGGTGAGCGTGTCGAGCAACTCGCCGAAGAGGACCGCGTCCTCGGCCATCAGGGCACGCAGGAAGGGAAAGCCCTTGCCGCCTTTACCTTCGACCAGGTATGCAGCGATAGACCAAGGAGCGCCGGCGAAACCGATCAGGTTGGCGCGACCGTTGAGGCCTTTTTTGACGCGGCGCAGGGTTTCGTACATGGCCKGYGCGATNKCWKCCKCGNTMCGKAANTNGCGCANNTTMCGKANCGMGGNMKRMATCGCGCAGGGGATMGGGAACGATTGGGCCAGGAGCAAAGTGAAAAGGTATGCCCAAAGCGGTGACCGGGGTCATCAAGTCCGCGAACACAATGGCCGCGTCCAGGGGGAAGCGCTCCATGGGCTGCAAGGTCACCTCGGTGGCCAAGTCGGGCGAAGCGCACATCTCTTCGAACGTGTTCTTCTTGCGCAGCTCGCGGTACTCGGGCAAGTAGCGACCTGCCTGACGCATGATCCAAAGGGGACGGCGTTCGGTTTTTTCACCCATCAGGGTGCGTAGGAAAAGATCGTTCATTGGGATTCCTCAGACTTGGCTGTGAAGCGATATCCAACACCGCGAATGGTGTGGATGTGCCGCGGATGATCAGGTTCGCGTTCGAAGCGTTTGCGCAATCGAACGATGAAGTTGTCGATGGTTCGGGTGGAGGGGAAGACCTCGTAACCCCAGACTTGCTCGAGGATGAACTCGCGCGAAACCACTTCCCCGTCGCGCTCGGCGAGCGTCTTGAGGATCATGGCTTCCTTGTGGGAGAGCTGCTGGTTGTTGCCGTCCCAGGATGTGCCGTTGTAGCTGCGGTAGTCGAATTCGTTGCCGCCGAATGCGAGGCGGGTCCCTTCATCGGGTTGGGGCTCGGAGCGGTACCAACGTTCCCGGCGCAGGATCACGCTGACGCGCAGCAAGAGCTCGCGCAGGGCGAAGGGCTTGGGCAGGTAGTCGTCGCCACCGATCTCCAAACCATGAATGCGGTCTTCCGAAGAGCCTTTTGCCGTCAGGAACAGGATCGGGATCTGGTTGCCCTCACCGCGAATGGTCTTGCAAACGCCATAGCCATCCATGCCGGGCATCATCACGTCCAGCAGGACCATGTCGTAGTTCTTGGTGCGCAGGTGCTCAAGGGCCGTCAAGCCGTCGCCTACGATGGTGGTTTCGTAGCCTTCGGCTTGCAAGTTTTCGGCGATGCCTTCTGCCAAGGCTTCTTCGTCATCGACGACCAGGATGTGCGGTGTTTGCTTCATGCGGGGTTCTCCTTCGGCACGTGCAGGGGCCAAGTGGCCGTGAATGTGGCACCTTTGTCAGGTCCGTCGCTGTGGGCTTTCAAACGGCCGGAATCCGCCTGGACGGCTTCGCGTGCGATGTAGAGTCCTAGGCCACTGCCTTTGGTTTTGCGGGTCATCTCACTGCCAACCCGATAGAAGCGCTGGAAGATGCGATCCTCTTCGCCATCGGGAAAGCCGAGGCCCCCATCAATGACTTTGAGTTCGACTTTTTTGTTCGCGCAGGTGAGAACAACCGCCACGTCGCCGTGACCGGCTGCTTTGACCGACTTACAGGCATTGTCCACCAGGTTTTGGATCACGGCCCGGGTTCCGATTTCATCCCCGTAGATGCAGGCGGAGAGATCCTCTTCGTAGCTCAGATCCACTTGTGGATAGCGCATGCCCACCTCGCGGATCACGTCGGAAACCATGTCCGACATGGGCAAGGTGACCTGCTCCATTTTACGTGTACCGGCCTCCAACCGAGCTGAATCAAGGATGTTCCCAACGAACTTCTCCAGTCGGAAGACATCGTTCAGCATGCGCTCGCTCAATTTGCGAACGCGCGCTGGATCGAGCTCGCGCAACTCCAACGTCTCCGCAGAGAGTTTGATGCTAGCCAGCGGGCTTTTGAGTTCATGCCCCACCGAAGCTAAGAAGTTGTTCTGTCGTTTTAACAGGTTTCCGTGCTGCCGCATGGTCCGAATCAAGACGGCACTACCCACAATCAAAACGTAGAGGAAGAAGGCTCCTTCCCAGCGGTAGCGATTGACCCGGCGGCGGAGCACTTCCTCCAACACTTCCAACCGGGCTGGATTGATCTCCATGGAACCCGACTGCAGGATGAGGTGGGGATGCCCCTTGGCCCAAGCCTCCAGTTGATCCTCATCCAGGTGCACGTTGGCCCAATTCGCCTGCTCGCCCAACACCTGGACCATCTCCGTATGGATGATCCTGGCGAAGGCGACCGAGTCTAAGACCCAGTAGGACGCTTGAAGGATGCAGATTCCGAAGAGCACCAGAACGGTGATCAGGAAACCGCGCCCATTGAGCCACATGACCTTCACGCTGCCGGTACCTCCGACAACGCACGCTCAAGGCAGTCGACCAGTCGGTCCACGTCGGCCCTTGTGTGTGCGATGGAAAGGAAACCCACCTCGTAGGCGGAAGGTGCCAGCGCAATCCCCTGCTCGAGCAGGCTGTGGAAGATGGACTTGTAGCGATCGGCGGCTCCGGCTTCGATGTCTTCCGCATTGCGCGGGGCTTCGCCGGCTTGCAGGGACATCCAAAACAGGGAGCCTTGGCGCACCAACTTGGCATCGTGCTTTTCGAGGACCGGAGCCAGGCGCGCCTCCAAGTATTGACCCAACTGCTCGAGCTTCTCCCAGCCGTTTTCGTCCTGGAGAGTTTTCAAGGTCGCCAAACCGGCGGCCATGGCCAGCGGGTTGCCGGAGAGCGTTCCTGCCTGGTAAACCGGGCCCAGGGGAGCGAGGAATTCCATGTACTTGCGCTTTCCGCCGAACGCGCCAACGGGCAGTCCACCACCAACGATTTTACCGTAGGTGACCAGGTCTGGCTCGATGCCATACAGTTCCCAGGCGCCGCCCTTGCCCACGCGGAAGCCCGAAATGACCTCGTCAAATATGAGGAGAGTTCCGTGCTCTTGGGTGATTTCGCGCAAGCGCTTGAGGAATGCGGGACGCTGCAAGAGCAGCCCGTTGTTGGCCGGAATGGGCTCGATGATGACGACTGCAATCTCGGAGCCCTGTTCTGCGAAGAGTTTCTCTAGTGCGGCTTCATCGTCCAAGGGCAAGACCAGCGTGCATTCGGTGAAAGCCTTGGGGACACCTGCGGATGAAGCTGTGCCAAACGTCGCCAAACCCGAGCCCGCTTTCACCAATAGGTGATCCGCATGTCCGTGATAGCAACCCGAGAACTTGACCAACTTGTCGCGTCCCGTCACGCCACGGGCCAAACGAATGGCGCTCATGGTGGCTTCGGTTCC
>JAESRM010000226.1 GCA_016764635.1 Planctomycetota bacterium | reverse complement strand
GGATCCGGACGCGCCGGAGGGCGCGGCGGTGCCTTGCATTGTTCCGGGTCCAGTCCTTCAATCGAGCAATGTCGCTTCGAGAACAACCTGGGAGGAAACATGGGTTCGGCCGCATACATCGACGGTGGTGCGCCGTCTTTTGTGAATTGTTGGTTTGGAGGAAACGGCGGCGATGGGCCCCTATTGGCCAATTCGAGCGATGTCAAACTGATCGGATGTTTCTTCTCGGACAGCCAAGCCGCTCCCCGTGGCAACCTGCGTTTGTTCGGGGGCAGTCTGGAGGCCACCGATTGTTTCTTCGATGGTAACGCCAGCGGCAGTGGGGATGGCGCGGCCGCCATGCATTTGATGGCGGTGCAGAGTCAATTGAATATTGAACGCTGTCATTGGCGCTCCGCCGGAGGCGTCAACGTTTCCGGGCGAGCTCTTTACTTAGAAAGTTGCGTGACGTTCATCGATAATTCCACGTTTACAGATTTCCATCCCTTGGATTTACCGGGCGGTGCTTTGCTTGCTGCGGATGGGGATTTGTCGATGACAGGCGTGGTGTTCACTCGTTGCGTGACGGAGCAGGGCGTGGGCGGAGCGTTGGCCCTGGTCGGCTGCCGGGCGGTTATTTCCTCGTGTGAATTTCAAGCCAATTCGAGTGCACCTTCCGAAGCGTCGGGCGGCGCAATTTACAAGTGGGGCCATGAGAATCTTGTGGTGAGTAATTGCCTGTTTGAGGGCAATCGAGCTGGGGAAGGCGGGGCCCTGCATGTGGCTTTTGGGCCAGCGGTTGTCTTGGGCAGCTTCTTTTTGGACAACGTGGCAATGGTCGAGAATTCGGCGACTCTGCCCGCTCGGGGAGGGGCCTTGGTGGCGTTAGGACCCCTTGTGGTTGATCATTCCGCTTTTGTGGGCAACCAGGCGCTTGCGAATGTCCCGAATGCCATCGCCCGGGAAGCCTTGGGGGGAGCCATGTACATCGGTGGACCCAGTACGATCAGCGATGTGCTCCTGCATGAGAATCTGGCAGCGGGTCAAAGCCTAGCTTTGGGAGGTGCCATCTATTCCGACAATGGTGCCGCTGGAAGTACGTTGACTCGCGTGCAGTTGCGCCATAATTCTTGTTCCGCAATCATGGGCGGCACCGCCCGGGGCGGGGGGCTGGCCGGGGACATGATCGCCAGCAAGTGTTCCTTTACCGGTAACCAGGCGGCGAATGGAGGCGGATCCGCTTGGGGTGGGGTTTTGGATCACTGCATTCTGGAGGGCGGAACACCCACGGAATTGGGTGGTTCGAGTTTGGCCACCTACAGCCTCATATCTGGGGGCTATCCGGGGCTTGGAAACCTAGCCGGAGACCCACTCTTCTGGGGAGTGGATGACTTGCACTTGCTGCCGGGTTCGCCCTGCATCGATTCTGGGGACCCCAACGGTCCCGCGGACCTGGACGGGACCCCCGCGGACATGGGGGCCTTGGCCTACGATCCCCAGCATTGCGGTCCTGGTTGCCTGGGTGTGATCAGCAGCCGTCCTTGTACCAGCGTGCCCAATTCCAGCGGATTCGAGGCCCACACCATTGCCTTGGGTTCGAATGGGGTCCAGGACAACATGGTGATCCTGTTCAGCGAGCAGTTGCCGATCGGGGTGCCCGGATACTATCTGGCTGCGCCCCAGGAAGGGTTTGTGCCGCTCTTCGGCGGCAGCGAAGGCAACCTGTGTTTGGGCCAGGGCATCGTGCGCATGAATGCCACGATTCTGCAGGTCAATGCCGCCGGCCAAGTAAGCCGGACCTTGGACCTGACCCAATTGCCCCAGGGGCAGACCGTGATGCCGGGCAGCTCCTGGCATTATCAGCTGTGGTTCCGGGACTTCAACGGGGTGCAAAGCACCTCGAACACCACGTCCTCGGCCCGGGTGGACTTCCAGTAGTTCAGGTCGATGGGCGGCCTGTTAGGCCTTGCGTCCGGGTGGTCCCGTAAATTTCACGGGGCCATGGGGAGGGAGGGGCTCGACATGGGACCCCAAATGGTTTGGGATGGGGTCGATCCCCCTCCAGAACCATGTTTGAATCCCTCACTTCTCGACTCACGAACTCCTTTTCCTTCTTCCGCGGCAAGCGCGAGCTGACGGAGGAGAACATTGGCGAAGGCCTGGAGCAGGTGCGTAGCGCCCTGCTCGAAGCCGATGTGCACTTCAAGCTGGCCCGGGAGTTCACCGAGCGGGTCAAGGTCCGCGCCCTCGGGGACGGACGGCTCAAGGGTGTTGAGGCTTCCGACCAGTTTGTGCACGCGGTGCACACCGAGCTGGTCGAGCTCATGGGCCCCGAGGATGCACGTCTCGAATACGCCGGAGATGGCCCTACGGTGCTGTTGATGGCCGGTTTGCAGGGTGCGGGCAAAACCACAACATGCGCCAAGCTGGCCAAGTATCTGACCAAGAAGGAAGGTCGCCGGGTGCTGCTGGTCGCCGCGGACGTGAAGCGGCCCGCCGCTGTGAAGCAGCTGCAAATCCTGGGTGAGCGCATCGGCGTTCCGGTGTTCCACAAGGAGGGCGCCACGCCCCCTGAGGTCTGCCGCGCGGGCGTCGAGGAAGCCAAGCGCACGGGCTGCGATCTGGTCATTCTGGATACTGCGGGTCGTTTGCACGTGGACGCGGCCATGATGGACGAGGTGGCCGAGATCGCCGCCGCCACCAACCCGCACAACCAGGTGTTGGTCGTGGACGCCATGACCGGCCAGGATGCGATCCAGTCGGCCAAGGCCTTCCATGAGCGCCTGCAGCTGACCGGCGTGATCCTGACCAAGATGGACGGCGATGCGCGCGGTGGTTCGGCGGTCAGCCTCAAGGAGGTCACCGGGGCCCCGATCCTGTTCCTGGGTACCGGCGAGCACATCGACGACCTGGACGCTTTCCAGGCCGAGCGCATGGCCGGGCGYATYCTGGGCATGGGMGACGTGGTCGGTYTGGTCGAGTCSGCTGCAGAAAAYATCAAYGAGGAGGAGGCCCAGGCTGGATTYGARAAGATGGTGATGGGCACCTTCACGCTCGAGGACATGCTGGGCATGATCCGCATGATCCGYAAAATGGGYCCCATGAAGAAGGTCCTGAGCATGATGCCGGGCATGGGSCAGYTGGGGGACCTGGATGTGGATGAGGGMCAGATGAACCGCCTGGTGGCGCTCTTCACTTCRATGACYCCSGGRGAGCGSATYCGCCCCGAAATCCTYGATCCGAGCCGTCGCCGGCGCATCGCTAAGGGCGCGGGCCAGGAACTCGGAGCGGTCAACGAACTTCTCAAACGCTTCAAGGACATGAAGAAGATGATGAAGCAGCTCAACAAAATGGGAATGGGGTCCATGCTCGGAGCCAAGGGCAAGCGCGAGGCCCTGGCGGGAATGTCGCCCACGGGCGCCATGATGGATCCCAAAGCCGGCAAAGGAGGCATGTTGCCCGGTTTGGGCGGCCTCGGCAGCCTCTTCGGGGGTGGTGGAGGCGGCGGAATGCCCGCTGGCATGCCCGAGATGCCCGGCGGAATGGATCCCCATGGGGCACGCCCCATGGGCTCATCGGCCACTCGCAAGGCCGGAAAAGGGGCCGATGCGCGCAAGAAGGACAAGGCGAAGGCCAAAGCTCGGCGCAAAAACCGCAGGAAGAAGTAGACACCCGGCCCCATCTTGTGTCTGATCCCCGGCTAGTACTTGCGGAGGGAGGCTCTTGGCCTGCCCCCGCCGTCCAATTTTCGTGGTTTTCACCGTGTTCCTTGGGCTGTGCTAGACACCCGTCATGGTTCGATAACCGTGCACTTAGAATACCGCAGGGGCCCGCTGGCTCCTGACGTCGCTCCCGATCCCCTCAATTCCACCAAGGACGATCCTCGCCCATGGCAGTAGTCATCCGCATGAAAAGAACAGGCCGTAAGAACCGGCCCTGTTACCGCATCTCCGTCGCCGATTCTCGCTCCCCGCGTGATGGCCGCACCTTGGAGACCCTGGGCCTTTACGACCCCGTCGCTCCCAGCAAGGAAGCTCAAGTCCGCGTCGACGTGGACCGTGCTCGCTTCTGGTTGACCAGCGGCGCTCAGCCCTCCGAAACCGTGCGCTCCCTCTTTAAGCGTTCCGGCGTCTACGTTGACTTTGGCAGGCCCAAGGTCAAGCGTGATCGCTCCGGCCGCAAGAAGGCTACCGCTAAGGGTACCCAGCGTACGAAGGATCAGACCATTCGCGAAGAGCGCAAGGTCGTCCGTACCACCGCTCGCAAGGCCGCCCGTAAGGTCGCAGCCGCAGCGGAAAGCTCGGACGAGTAATCCTCGTTCGCTCGGGAGGGGGCGGAGAGCGCTTCGTCCTCCCCTCAAAATCTCTTCAGCCTATTCTGGCTTGAAGTTTGGAGTGCCAAAATGTGCTCCAACCGGGGTGGTGAACTTGAACGCATTGTTCGCCGAGAATCCCCGACGCCCGTGCACCTTTATGCACGGGTTTTTTGACTGGAATATTCCGTCCCGCGTTCAAAAACACCTACCTCCCCCTGGAGACTCCTCCCTTGGCTAAGAAGGCTGACTTCGTAAAGCGCTTGATCCAGGAGGTCAAGCCGCGCTACCCCCTTCCCGCAGCACCCAAAGAGGGATTGTCTCTCATGGAGCAGGGGGCCGTGCTGGTGCTCATGCGCCACCTGACCCAGGCCCAGGCCGAGGCTTCCGTGGAAGCCTTGCGCGATGGCATTGGTGACTGGAACGAGGCAAGGGTATGCCAAGTTCAGGAATTGGCACCGTTCATTAAGACATCCTCCCGCAAGAAGGGAATGGAACTTTTGAACTCCCGCGCGCCCGCGGC
This sequence comes from Planctomycetota bacterium, assembly GCA_016764635.1. Taxonomy (GTDB): domain Bacteria; phylum Planctomycetota; class UBA1135; order UBA1135; genus NORP259. The sequence goes on along the minus strand of JAESRM010000226.1, from coordinate 17,454 downwards.
CCGGGCCCTCAAGGACTACCTGCAGGATGTATTCCAGCAGACCCATGGCTTGGACCTGGAGCACTTCCGCGAGGATGGCACCGACATCAGCAAGCTCATGGAGGACTTCGAAGTGCTGGACTTGCCGAGCATCGCGTACCTGTTCTGGTTCGCGAGGGAAGGCGAGATGCCCAGTCACCTCGGTTTGCTCAAGCTGCTCGATCGCTTGGGTTTGATCCCGCGCACCACGTCTGCTTCCAAGGGGCGCGCCTCGATGGAGGCCCTGCTGCCCAAGAAAGAACACCTCAGTTTCGTGCTGGCTATTCACGAGGTCTTTGGCCATTGGGCCGACGAAGAAGATCCGTCTTACGTGACCCACGAGCTTCTCCGCACCCTGCCCTACGGTCAGAAAGCGTTTGACGATCGTGAAGCTTCCATCCGACGCGAGAAAATAGCGGCCGAGAAAGAAGCGGCACGGGAAGCCATCGCAGCCAAGAAGAAGGCCGAGCTGGAAGCGAAGGAACTTGAGAAGGTTCGCAAGCGCCAGGAAGCTGCGGCCTCCAAGGTCCGGAAGGCCCGCGAGAAGATGCAGCGCATCGCCGCTCGCAAGGTCGCTGCTGAGGACAAGAAGAAAGCTGTTCTGCAGAAAATAGCGGATCAGAAAAAAGCCGCTGCCGATAAGAAAGTCGCGGAAGCGAAGGCTAAAAAAGTCGCAGCTAAAAAGGCCATCGAGGACAAGAAGAAGGCTGCGGTCAAGAAGGTCGCAGACAAGAAAGCAGCCGTGAAGAAAGCGGCTGAAGATAAAAAAACTGCGGTCAAAAAAGCTGCGGAGTCCAAGAAGGCTGCGGGGAAGAAAGCTGCGGATCAGAAAAAGGCGGCCGTCAAGAAAGCCGCCGACCAGAAGAAGGCTGCGGTAGCCAAAAAAACTCCGGTGAAGAAACAGCCAGTAGCCAAGAAAGCTCCGGCCAAGAAAGCACCGGCTAAGAAAGCTCCGGCTAAGAAAGCTCCGGCTAAGAAGCCTGCAACCAAGAAAGCTCAGGCCAAGAAGCCAGTAGCCAAGAAAGCCGCAGCCAAGAAGGCTCCGGCCAAAAAGGCCGCAGCTAAGAAAAAGCCGGTAGCCAAAAAGAAGGCGGCCAAAAAGGCCACCCGCAAGCGTTAATCCCCATGGCCGGCGTTCAAAAACCGGCCCTGGTGTTGGCTTCTGCCTCGCCCCGACGCCGGGATCTACTCGATCAGGCCGGGGCGTCTTTCGAAATACTCGTCTCACACGTGGACGAGACCCTGGTGGGGGACCCCGCCCCGGTTCAGGCCGCCGAGTCATTGGCCCGCCAGAAAGCCCAGGCTGTGGCTGATTCCCTGCCGGTCGACCGCACCTGCTGGGTGCTGGGCGCCGATACTGTGGTGGCCCTGGGACCCGATGGCGATTCGACCCTGCTCGGCAAGCCCCGTGATGCGGCCGAAGCCAAGGCCATGCTGGAGTCCCTGTCTGGAACGCGCCACCGGGTCATAACCGGTGTTTGCGTCGTCTCTCGGCCCTCTGGCGAGGTCCTGGTGGGGAGTGAATGCACCTTCGTGACCATGCGTGAAATCACCCCCGACGAGGTGCGTTCCTACGTGGCCAGCGGCGAGTGGCAGGACAAAGCGGGGGGCTACGCCATTCAGGAGAATGCCGACGCATTCGTGGATCGCCTCGAAGGTGGGGGATTCGACAACGTGGTCGGACTTCCCGTTTCGAAGGTTTTTGAAATGCTTCGGCATGCAGGGCTTGCTATAGGCCCGATCGCGCCGTAATCTCTGCGACCCGAATGCCCGGGACAGGCCCATAGAAACGGCCCCCAACCTAAGGGCGAAMCTACCATGAAASCTAAAATCCACCCCAAGTACATCGAGTGCACCGTGCACTGCGGTTGCGGCAAYCAATTCACCACCCGCGCCTACGTGTCAGAGTTGAAGATTGAAATCTGCAACGACTGCCACCCCTTCTACACCGGCAAGCAAAAGCTCGTCGATGCAGCAGGTCGCGTGGACCGCTTCAACAAGAAGTACGGCAAGAAAGAGGCGTAGTCTGGGTTCGCAGGCCGGGAGGGTTTTCCCTGGTCCGGCTGCGAGTCAGCCAATCTCATGGCAAGCCTGCACCCTGCGCTAGTCAGTAAACTTCGCGAACGCGCCGAGCGTCACGCGGAGTTGACTGAAATGATGGCCGACCCCGAACTGGTGGCGGACAATAAACGCTTCACTGTTGTGCTGCGTGAGCGCGGCAGTTTGGAGCAGAGCAAAGAGCTCTACGACCAAGTCATGTCCGTGGCGGCCCGTCGCGAAGAGGCCCAGGAAATCCTGGACTCTGGCGATGAAGAAATGGCCGAGCTCGCAGCTGAGGAATTGGCGGAAGCCGATACCGAGGAAGCAGCGCTGGATGAGGTCATCAAGCTGGCACTCATCCGCGATGAGGACGACGACCGCGATAAGGTGATCTTCGAAATGCGTGCCGGAACCGGCGGCGATGAAGCTTCATTGTTCGTTGCGGACCTGTTCCGTATGTACGGCCGCTTCTTTGAAAGTCGTCACTGGAAGGTCGAACTGCTGACGGAAAGCATTTCGGAAGTCGGTGGATACAAAGAACTCTCGTTCGCAGTGTCCGGCGAAGGCTCCTGGAGCGCCCTGCGTTTCGAGTCCGGCGTGCACCGCGTTCAGCGTGTTCCTTCCACGGAGACCAAAGGTCGCGTGCACACATCCGCAGCCACCGTCGCGGTGTTGCCCGAGGCTGAGGACGCGGACGTGGAAATCAACGATAGCGATTTGCGCATCGATACCATGCGCTCGTCGGGCCCCGGTGGTCAGTCCGTGAACAAAACCAGTTCTGCGGTGCGCATCACGCACCTGCCCACGGATACGGTGGTGACCTGCCAGGACGAAAAATCCCAGCACAAGAACCGCGCTAAAGCCATGCGAGTCCTGCGTTCCCGGCTCTTTGAAGCCGAGCGCACGCGCCTCGCTGACGAACGCTCTGAGACCCGTCGCTCCCTGGTGGGTACCGGCGACCGCAGCGGCMRMRTTCGCACCTACAACTTCCCCCAGAACCGTCTGACGGATCACCGTCTAGAAGGTCGTGAGAAYAAGAACTTCAGCTTGGAGCAGGTCATGACGGGGCGTCTCGACCCYGTTTTAGCCGAACTGGAGGCCCTGGAGCGGGAGAACCGGCTCAAGGACCTGTAGTCAGGCCGTGGCTAGACTGGTAGATCCCCRCCGACCCGAACAAATAGAACTAGCGCTACGGTTGAACCCCGTCCACAGCGCGCCGTTCCTTATCCCCAACCCGGATTGAACCATGAGCGAAGAAACAGAAGACCCCAAGAGCGAGACTCGCGAGTCCCGCAAGCAAGCCGCCGCAGCCCCCGCCAAGCGTGAGCTCGAGCAGGCCCCGTTGATGCTGCGCAAGGCATCCTGGATCCTCGTGATCGGCGCCCTGTTCCCTTTCTTCAGTGCATTGCGTTACGCATCTGCCGCGGTCAACAAGGTCGGTGATCTGACCAATGCCTTCGACTGGAAGACCTGGGCCATCGTCAAGGTGCTCGTCGTCGCAGGCGGCTGGGTCGCATACGAGTGCTCCTTGGCTCGCTCCGGCGACAAGCCTAAGAGTGTCCTCATGGGTCTTGCCAAGGCGCACGCCAAGGCCGGTATCGGCGTGGCAGGTCTCTTTTGGATCGGAGCCATCGTGCTGTTGTTCATGGGGGCCGGCGTCTACGTGGAAGTTTCTCCGGGCAAGACCGCTGAGGTTTTCCAGCTCGGCATGATCGCCGAAATTCTGACCCTCATGCTCGGCATGTACGCCATCGAGCACATCCACGGCTACGAGCACGGCGGCAAGTTCAACCCGCTCGTGCCCTTGCTTATGGTGGGGCCTGGTATCGCTGGCGTGCTCAACCTGCTCTCCTCCATCGCCGCCTTCCGGAACCCTTACTCGGGACTGGGTGCGGTAGGCCTGATCGGTAGCGTCATCGTGGCTGCTGGCGGTATCTTCGCCATCAAGATCATGATCGACTCCATGAAAGAGGCCAAGGTTCAAGGCGAGATCAAGAAAGCCGCCATGCGCGAAGCCCGCAAAGCCGAGCGCGAAGCCAAACGCGCCTCGCGCTAACGCGATCCACGGGCGAACTCCCTGTCCTTGGGTGGACGGGGTTGATTCGCACACGAAAGAGCCAGCGGCCCATCGGCCGCTGGCTCTTTCTCATGGGGTCCTACGCCGACCGACAAAGCCACTGGAATAGGGGGCCTAGCACACCATTCTCGTGTTTCGCTGGCGGTTGTGAAGACGTATCATTCACCCATGCCCAAGCCCGAAACAGCAGGCCCTAAGACCGTAGGGGAGATGCAAACCATGGCGCGCACCTTCCTGGAGCGCAAGGGCATCGAAGAGTCGCGGCTCGAGGCGGACTTGCTCGTGGCCCACGCCCTCAAGATGGATCGCCTGGGCCTGCTCCTGCACTTGGACCGGCCCCTGCTGCCGGAAGAGGTGGACGCGGCTCGGGAGTTGATCGTTCGGCGCTCCAAGCGCGAGCCCGTGGCCTACATCACCGGTCAGCGCGAGTTCTACGGCCGCAACTTCAAGGTGGGTAGTGGCGCTTTGATTCCACGTCCGGAAAGCGAACTGTTCGTCGACGTGGTCAAGCAGTGGGTCAAGGACGGCTTGCTCCCCGACAAGCCTCGCATCTTCGACTTCGGTACCGGTAGCGGCTGCTTGGCGATCACCCTTGCCTTGGAAATTCCGGCCGCCCAGGTGGGCGCCGTGGACCTTAGCGATGAGGCATTGAATTGGGCGCGACTCAATGGGACCGAACTCGAGTCGGGCGTGACTTTCCACGCGGGCGATGGTTTTGAAGTCTCTAAGGCCCAAGGCCCCTTCGACGTGTGGCTTTCAAACCCGCCCTATGTGCGCCCCGATGAGGGAGCTGCCATGGAGCCGGAGGTGCGCGATTACGAGCCAGCTCAAGCTCTTTTTGCCCCCGAGGGCGACCCCGATCATTTCGTGCGGCGCTTGCTCGACGACTTCCCCCAGGTGGTGGCCCCCGGCGGTTACCTGCTGGTGGAGCTCGGTCACGATCAAAGTGAGCGCGCTTTGAAGATGGTTCAGGAGCGAAAATTGACAGGACGCATGGAATCAGACCTGGCGCGCATCCCGCGGCTCTTGGTCGTGGGCCCGCGCGGGTAGACTGGCAGCTGAGCCCCCGGCTTCCTTGGTGGAAGTCCTTGCGGGGGCTGGACCCCGTTTCCTTCACTGGAGCCCAAGCATGCTGCCCATCATCGAGCCCTTCCGCATCAAGTCCGTCGAACCGATCCGTATGACCACCCGGGAGGAGCGCGTGGAGCTTCTCAAGGAGGCCCACGGCAACCTGTTCTTCCTACGCTCCGACGATGTGCTGATCGACCTTTTGACCGATAGCGGCACGGGTGCCATGAGCAGCGAGCAGTGGGCCGCGATCATGCGCGGTGACGAGAGCTACGCCGGATCGCCCAGTTACCTGCGCTTTGAGAAAGCCGTGCAGGAAGTCATGGGGCTACCCGAGGTCATCCCGACCCACCAGGGCCGCGCCGCGGAACACCTGCTGTTCAGCATCTTCGGCGGCGAAGGAAAAGTCGTACTCAACAACACGCACTTCGACACCACGCGCGCCAACTGCGAGGTCAGCGGCGCCCTGGCCCTCGACCTGCCCTGCGAGGAATCSAAGAACACCAACGACCTGGWGCCTTTCAARGGCAACATGGATCTGGTCGGCTTGCGCGAGGCCCTGGTGCGGCACGGCAAGAACGTGACGATCGTGATGGTCACCGTCACCAACAACGCCGGCGGAGGCCAGCCGGTCTCCCTGGAAAACGTGCGCGGTATTCGTGCCCTGTGCGATGAGTTCAGCGTGCCGCTCTACATCGACGCCTGCCGCTTCGCCGAAAACGCCTGGTTCATCAAGCAGCGCGAAGAAGGCCAAAAGGATCGCAACGTGGCTGACATAGTGCTCGAGATGTTCGCGATGGCAGACGGCTGCACCATGAGTGCGAAGAAGGATGGCATGGCCAACATCGGAGGCTTCCTCGCTTGCCGCGACAGCGAACTCGCCGCCGAATTCCGCCGCCGCTTGGTCGTCACCGAAGGTTTCCCCACCTATGGAGGCCTGGCCGGACGTGACCTGGAAGCTGTGGCCCAGGGCCTGCGCGAAGTCCTGCGCGAGGACTATCTGAACTACCGCACCGCTTCGATCAACTACGTGGTCGAGCGCCTACACGAGCGCGGCATCCCCGTGCTGCGCCCCGCCGGCGGCCACGCCATCTTCCTGGACGCCGCGCGCTTCCTCGATCACATCCCGTGGCAGCAGTACCCCGGCCAATCCCTGGCCAGCGAGCTCTACCTGGAAGGCGGCATCCGCTCCTGCGAAATCGGCACGCTCATGCTGGGCGGCACCGATCCTGAAACCGGCGAGGAGACCAAGGCCCTGCACGAACTCGTGCGCCTGGCCATCCCGCGCCGCACCTACACGCAAAGCCACATGGACTACGTGATCGATCATCGACGCCGTCTGGAAAAAGCGCGCCACCCTAACCGGCACCCGCATCACCGAAGCCCCGCCCGTGCTACGCCACTTCTCCGCACACTTCGAATCGATCCAGGAAGGCGCCAGCGTGTGAAACGGATTTCGTGGGGCGTCATTCTCCTTGTTTGCTTGATTCTGATCCTGGGTGGGTCGCGCGTTGCCTATATGGGCTGTAGCGTCGTCGGTTTATACGGGAACCATCCGGAGCCGTACTACATCATCGCGCTGGGTGGTTCGGCTATCGCGCTCGGGGCCATGTTCCTCGTGATGAAGTGGGCGAGCTCTACTCCCGCTCCGTAACCGTCCTGCATCCGGTACGGTGTCTGGCTCGAATCGGGCAGGCACTGCACCGCATTTCGATACAAGCGGGCGCGCAAAGAAAGGCCAGGAGGGGGTTTGTAGGCACATTTGGGAGGGGCTCGTATGGCCGCGGTTTGGGGTGTGTGCAGGAATTTCAGCTCTGCCCTACAATAGGGGGGAAGCGACTGTCATCGCTTTCAGATCCTCCTGCCCGGACACCTATGAAAATTACACAGCTCCTGCCTGCCTGTATTGCCGTTGTCGCCATTTCTGCTGCGCCCTTGTTTGGTCAATGCGAAACGACTTTGTTTGCGACCAATAATTCGTACTCCACCGCCGGTGCAACGATCTACGTGGATCTGACTTCGGCGGTTCCTTTTACTGTGGAGTCCCTCGAGTTCAACTCGAGCGCGACGGTTGGGGATAGCGTGGGCCTCGAGGTGTGGACCACCTCGGTTTCTTATGTGGGCAACGAACTGGACCCGTCGGTTTGGACCCAGGTTGCGGTGGATGACGGAACCGGAGTTGCCATGGGGTCGGATATCCCCACGCCCATCGTATTGGCCGTGCCCTTCAGCTTACCCGCGGGTACCACTGGCGTGGCTCTTGTGGGGGTCAATACAGGACACCGCTATACCAATGGTACCGGCAGCAATCAGACCTACGTGGGTTCCGTGCTGACCATAGAAGGCGGGTCCGCTACCTCGGTGCCGTTCGGCGGAAGCCGATTCTCGCCGCGCATGTTCAATGGTTCGTTTTGCCTTGGCGCCGGTGGTGCTGGTGCCGGAACGAGCTTCTGCAGCCCAATGCCCAGCAACTCAACCGGTTCCCAGACCGCGTTGCATGGCAGCATGTCCGCACCCGCTGGAGCCGGTCTGCACTTGGAAGTGACCTCGGGTCCTCCCGGTGAATTCGGGTTCTTCATGGTGGGTTCCGCTGCACAAGATCCGGGCATCGCGGTCAGCGGTGGTTTCCTCTGCTTGACCAATGCTGGCGGTGGATTGTTTTCGGCCTACACCATTGGGGGAACCGATCACAACTCGATAGGCCTCTTCGACAACTTCGGCGTCTTCCAAAACCTACCTGGAACCTCCACTACAGGATCCGGTTTTGATGTTCCGAGCACGATTCCGGCAGCCGGCGCACCGGCCATCACGGCGGGCTCCACTTGGCACTTCCAAGTGTGGCACCGGGATACCCCGGCTGGGGTGGGCACCTCAAACTTCTCAAACGGGCTGAGCGTCACGTTCTAGGAAGTGCAAATTGAAGTAGGGGGCAGCGTCCGTGGTTCGGACGCTGCCCCCTACTTCATTTGAGGAGCCTCTAGCGTTCCACGGCGTCGATGCGGTGAACTTCGCTGGTTGAATTCGTGGTGAGAGCGTAGGGGAAGGAGCCATTCGAGCAGGCGGCTCCGGTTTGACCCTGTTTGTTGATGGCGATGAAGCAGATGGAGAGGTCGTAGGCCAGCGGGTCGCTTGCGGCGATGCGGTGGATCATCTTTTCGCAGGCTGCCTGGGGTGAGAGGCCCTGGCGCATGAATTCAACGATCAGGGCGGTGGCGCTGTAACGCATTATGTTCTCGCCCAGGCCCGTGCCAGCTGCGGCGCCCACGGCGTTGTCCACGTAGAGGCCGGAGCCCAGGATGGGCGAGTCACCCACGCGGCCAGGGGTCTTGCCCCCGGCGCCGCTTGTGGAGCAGCCGCCGTACAGATTTCCGTCGGCGTCCAGTAGCAGAAGACCGATGGTGTCGTGTCCGCGCTCGCCAGGGTCCGGGGCGTCGAGGCCTGCGAGTCGGGCTTGCTCCCATGCGATTTTCTTTGCGGGCAGGTCGCTGACGTCCACCGATTCCAAACCATGCTCGAGTGCGAACCAGCGAGCGCCTTCTCCTACGAGCATCACGTGGGGGCTCTTTTCCATGACCAGGCGGGCGGCGGAAATGGGGTGTTTGATGCCTTCGACCGCGGCCACGCTGCCCGCGCCGTGGTCCGGGCCGGACATGATGCAAGCATCGAGTTGGCTGTACCCGGCTGCGTTGGGGCGGCCGGCCAGTCCGACGGAGCCATCGCAGCCCAGGTGTTCGATGAGTCGGATGCCGTGGACGATGGCGTCCAGCGGGGAACCTCCCGAGGACAAAGTGAGTAGGGCTTTGTCCGTGGCCTGTTGGCCGAAGGGCCAGGTGGCGATCAGGATCGGGCCTTTGGTGGTGGCTTTGGGCATGGCGTTGCGGTGGGCGCAGGATGCCAAGGCGAGGGCCAGGCAGAGGGTGGTGAGTCGGTGGGCCATGGTATAGGGGGGCAGGGGGTTGCGCCTTGGAGTCAACCGGGGATACGGTGACGTAGCAAAAGTACCCGCTTTCTCCCGTCCTACGCACCGGCTTGGCCGGCGCGTAGGATGCGAGAAAGCGGGTACTTTTGCTACGTCACCGTATCCCCGGTTGACTGATCAGCTTTGGCGGTCGATGACGTAGTTCTCGATGGCCTCGCGTTCGGGGTCGGGCATGTCTGTGAGGAAGACAGCGATCTCGAAGTGCTCGAGCATGGTGCTGATGCGCTCGCAGCGCACCACGGCGCCGCGGCCTTTGATTTCGCCTTCTCGTCCGGGCAATTCAAATGAGATCTCGAGCAGGGTCATTTCTTCGATGGGGCGGTCCAGGAAGAAGCAGACTCCGCTGCGGCTGACGTCTCGGATCTTGGCTTCGCGCAATCCCCCGTCTAGGGAGATGGAGATGGGCCATTCCGCTTGGGCCCGTTCGTGCCGGCGGCGTTCGCGGCCGGAGGAGGAGGAAGGTTCGGGGGTGGCCATGGTTGGTTGGGGGTACGGTTCGCGTTGGCGGGCAGGGAGCCGGGAGCGAATCCCAGTTTTCGGTCGTATGCGACAGCACTATGCTAAGCATCGAAGCGTGCCATTTTCAACACTCCTAGCTCAGGGTGGGGATTTGAGGGCATTTTGGGCACATTTGGGCCCCAATTGAGTCCTTGGGGTGGGCTGCGGTGGGCATGTGAGGCAATCGGGGATACGGTGCCGTAGCAAAAGTACCCGCTTTCTCCCTTCCTACGTTTCGGCCTAGCTTGGGCGAAGGATGGGAGAAAGCGGGTACTTTTGCTACGGCACCGTATCCCCGATTGCCCCAGGGAACACGGTTCCGGTTTGAGCCCGGTCCCATGTGGGAGTTATACTCTGGGGACGCTGGCGGACCCCTTGAGGGACCGGCGGCCTGGTCCGAGTGGACTGGGACGTTTTATTCCAGCCCCCTTTTCTAGCAACCAGAGGAGCCGGGTTAACCCCGGTGAGACGAACATGGCATCTTTCAATAAAGTGGTCCTGATGGGCAACCTGACCCGGGATCCGGAACTGACTTACACCCAAGGCAACATGGCGATCTGCAAGGTCGGCATTGCGCTCAACCGCCGCTACCAGAACTCTCAAACCCAGGAGTGGGTTGAGAAGGTCAGCTTCGTGGACATCACGATCTTTGGCAAGCGCGGCGAGGCTTTCCATAAGTTCCACAAGCGCGGTGCTTCGGCCCTTTTCGAAGGCCGCTTGGAGCTCGACACTTGGGATGACAAGAACACGGGCCAGAAGCGCAGCAAGCTGTACGTGGTTGCGGACAACTGGGAGTTCGTTGGCGGCAAGGGTGCCGGTGGCGGACAAAGCCAAGGCGGGGGCGGCGGTTACGAAAGTGCTCCCTCCGGCGGTGGCGCTCCGGGTGGCTACGGCAACTACGGCGGCGGCGGCGGCGCTCAGCAAGCAGCAGCGCCCCAGGGCGGCGACGCGGGCGACTTCCTCGGCGTGGACGACACCCCCTTCTAAGCCAAAATAAACTCCTTGCAGCATGGGCCCAAATCGGGCCCATGCTCATGATCGACATGCAGCTAAACATTCAGTTTTTTGCGGTCCTGCGCGAGCGCGCCGGCCGGTCGGAAGTGATGCTTTCGGACCTTCCCCAAGGGTTGACCATGGGGGATCTAAAATGCCGTGTGCTGCAGCAATACCCAGATTTGGGCGATTTAGCCGATGTGTGTGGCGTGGTCGGCACGGAGTACGTCAAGGACGACCGTGTGCTTGCGGAAGGCGAATCGATCGCATTTTTGCCACCCGTTTCCGGGGGCCAGCCCGACTACGAAAAGGGCGTCTTCCTGCTCCAGGAAGGGGCCATTGACTCACACGGCATGGAAGAGCCGCTGGTGCAAGGCGATTGCGGAGGCTTGGTGATGTTTCGCGGTTTGACGCGCTCCAGCAGCCGCGGTCGCAGCGATGTCTTGAGCCTGCAATACGAGGTCTTTGAGCCCATGGCTGGACCCGAGATGGCGCGGATTTTCGACGAATGCCGCGAGCGCTTTGGCGAGCACGCCCGGGGCCCCCTGCGCATGCTTTGCGTGCATTCGGGCGGGGTCGTTAAGGTCGGTGAAACCTCGGTGGTGGTGGCCGTGGCCACGCCCCACAGGGACACGGCTTTCGAGGCCTGCCGCTTCCTGATCGATGAGCTCAAAGAGCGCTTGCCCGTGTGGAAAAAAGAGGTCTACGCCGATGGCGAGGCCTGGGTAGAGGGCTGCGAACACGCCCACTGACCCTTCCGCCGAGCAAGCGTTCCCAACAATCAAAAGCGAGGCCCCTGGCCCGCTACCCCTACCAAAGGGCATGGCTCCCTCCAGCGCCTCGCCCCAATTCCCCCAACCCAGATCCAATATGCAGCCGCGTGTGACCTCCCTGAATGCCTCCGACGTAGAGCGAGAAGAACTGCCCGTCGACGTACTCCTGGTCGGTGCCGGACCCGCTAGCCTGTCCTGCGCCATCCACTTGCAACGCCTTTTCGAAGAGAAGGGCATCGAGGACAAAACGATCCTAGTGATCGACAAGGCCGAGGAAATTGGCAACCACACGCTCTCCGGGGCCGTGATGGACCCCAAGGGGATTGCTGAACTGTTCCCCAACTGGAAGGAGGACGGTTTCCCGATCCTTTCTGAGGTGAAAGAGGACTGGGCCGAGATGCTCAAGCCGGGCGGAGGATCGCGCGCCATGAAAGGCGTCTTGTGTCCGCCCCAGCTGCGCAACCACGGCAATTATCTTGTCAGCCAAAACCAGGTCGTCAAATGGATGAGTGAGAAGGCCGAGGCTGCCGGAATCGAAATTTACGGCGGTTTCCCGGCGGCGGAAACGATTTTTGAAGAGGGCGGCCAGCGGGTTCTGGGTGTGGTCACCCGGGACAGCGGCATCGCCAAGGACGGCAGCAAAAAAGGTACTTTCGAACCGGGCATGCGCATCACCGCCGATGTGACCGTGTTCGCCGAAGGCACGCGCGGTAGCCTGGCTAAAAACCTGGACCGCAAACTGGGTCTCAGCAAGGGCAAGAACCCGCAAACCTACGGCACAGGTATCAAAGAAATTTGGCAGGTGGACCCCAAGATCGGCAAGGAATGGTTCGGCAAGGTCATGCATACCGGCGCTTATCCCTTGAAGACTGACGCTTATGGCGGGTCCTTCGTTTATGGCATCGCCGAGGACAAAATTGTCGTGGGATTCGTGGTCGGTCTGGACCACAAGGACGCCAAACTCGACCCCCACGGCCTATTCGTGCAGTGGAAACAACACCCGCGCATCCGTCCCCTGTTCGAGGGCGGTAAAGTCTTGCGCTACGGCGCCAAGACCATTCCCGAGGGCGGCTATTTCTCCATGCCCAAGTTGTACGGGGACGGTTTTGTCCAGGTGGGGGACACGGCGGGTTTTGTGGACATCGCCAAGCTCAAGGGCATTCACCTGGCTATCAAGTCGGGCATGCTGGCCGCCGAAGCCATCTGCGAGGCGATTCAAAAAGGTGACACTTCCGAGGCTTCCTTGAAGCGCTACGACGACCTGTTCGAAGCCTCCTGGGCCAAGGAAGAACTGTGGAAGACGCGCAACTACCGCCAGGCTTTTGCCAAGGGCATGTTCACCGGTATGTTGGACTTTGGCGTGGCCATGGTCACCGGCGGACGCGGCCTGGTCGGTCGCCGCGATGGGCACGCCGACCACACGACTATGGAACCCGCTTCCAAATCGAGTTTCGAGTTGCCCAAGTTCAACGACGGCGACAGCCTGGATAAGTTGACCGACGTGTATCACTCCGGTGCCATCCACGAAGAGGACCAGCCCTCGCACCTTTTGATCAACGACCCCAATATTTGTGGGGAGCGTTGCACTAAGGAGTACGGCAATCCGTGCCAGCACTTCTGCCCAGCCGCCGTGTACGAATGGCCCGGCGAAGGCAGCGAGGTCGTCATCAACGCTTCCAACTGCGTGCACTGCAAAACCTGCGACATCGCCGACCCCTACGAGAACATCGAATGGCTCGTGCCCGAAGGCGGCGGCGGTCCCAAGTACCTCGATATGTAAGTTAGGTGCTGTTCGCGGCACTTATTCAAAACCCTCATCCCGCCAGAGCCCAGCGCTTGGTGGGTATCCCCTGACCTAGACTTCTCCATGAAACTGCTCGTTCAAGACATCTCCCGCGCCAAGAAAGCGCCGCTCCTGGTTCTGTTTGCCCTGGAAGGCAAAACTCCCGAAACCCCCGAAGGCCTCGAGCTGCCCGCATCCTTCACCAAAGGTTTCGAGGGCAAGGCTCGCGCCACCCGCGAGACTTTCACCGAGAACAAAGCTTGGCCCCACGTGCTGATGGTCGGCCTGGGTGACGGCGACAAGCTGGACTCCGAAGGCCTGCGTCGTGCGGCCGCCGTTGCGATCCGCGCAGCCAAAGCCAAGCAAGTCACCGGCGTCGGTTTCTACGTGTCTCCTTGCGTGGCCGAATTGGCCGGCGGCGAAGAGGCCACGGGCCGCGACATCTCCGAGGGTGCCTACCTGGGCGCCCACGTGTTCGCTGGCATCAAGAAGGACAGCAAGCCCTCCAGCATCAAGCAGTTGATCCTTTGGGCCAGTGGCGCGGCCTTCAAGCGCGGCGCACAGAAGGGCGAACTGATGGCCAACGCCTGCAACTTCACCCGCGACCTACAGGACGCTTCGGGCAACAACATGCGCCCGCGCGACCTGGCCGCCCAAGCCAAGAAGCTCGCCACGCGCAGCCCCCAGGTGCGCTGCCGCATCTTCGACGAGAAGGCCATGGCCGCTTTCGGCATGGGCCTCTTGCTCTCCGTCAGCCAAGGCAGTGATGAAGGCGCCAAGCTCATCCACTTGACCTACAAGCCCAAGAAAAAAGCCAAGGGCATCATCACCTTCGTCGGTAAGGGTTTGACCTTTGACGCTGGTGGCATCTCCATCAAGCCTTCGCCCAAAATGGAAGAGATGCGCTATGACATGTCCGGCGGCGCTGCTGTCCTGGGCCTGTTCCACGCCCTGGGCGACCTGGACCTGCCCTACGAGGTGCACGGCGTCGTCGGAGCCTCCGAGAACACGATCAATGGCAAAGCCACCAAGCCGGGCGACATCCACGTGGGCATGAACGGCACCTCGGTCGAGATTCAGAACACGGATGCCGAAGGCCGCCTGCTGCTGGCCGATTGCCTGACCTACGCCCAGAAAAAGACCAAGCCGGACACCTTGTTCGACCTGGCGACCCTGACCGGGGCCGTCATCGTCGGCCTGGGCCACGAGCTGACCGGAATCTTCCCCAGCAACGACGACCTGCGCGACAAGCTCATCGAATCCGGTGAGCGCACGGGCGAATACTGCTGGCCCCTGCCCCTGATGGACGTGCACAAGGACGCCATGAAAGGCCAAGTCGCCGATTTGAAGAACATCGGACCGGGTTCTTTGGGCGCCGGATCCACCCAAGGGGCGGCATTTCTTTCCTACTTTATTGACGAAGGTCAGGAATGGTGTCACCTGGATATCGCTGGAACGGCCTGGAATGCCGGTTCTAGGGATTGGTCGGGTGGCTCACTTGGCACCGGCGTTGGAACTCGACTCCTGATCGAGTACCTTGAGCGGCGATAAAACCCGAATCAAACCTCATTGGACAACCCCAGGAACCGCCTGGCGGCCTGATGATAGGGAGTATACCTGTGACCCAGACTGAACTAGTTCCCGGCCTGGCCGGCATCCCGGCCGCTGAATCCTCCATTTCGTTCATCGATGGAGCGAAAGGCATCCTTTCGTATCGTGGTATCCGTATCGAGGAATTGGCCGCCCATAGCCACTTCGAAGAGACGGTCTCACTCTTGTGGGACGCCAAGCTGCCCAGTGCTTCCGAATTGGAAACGCTAACCGGCCGTTTGAAGAGCCACAGGGAATTGGGTCCCGAGCTCTCCAACTTCGTGCGCAACCTGCCCAAGTCGGGCCACCCCATGGAGGCCTTGCAAGCTAGCTTGGCCGCCCTGGGAATGGTTTCTCCGGCCCTGGACGACAAGGACCCCGCGACCTTCCGTGATGCGTGTGAGCGCGTCATGGGAGCTGCGTCGACCTTGATCGCTGGCTGCGAGCGCAACCGTCAAGGCAAGGAGTTGGTGACCCCCGACCCCGATCTCTCGACCGCAGGCAACTTCCTGTATTGCTTGAACGGAGAGAAGCCCGACGAGATCAAGACTCGCATCTTGGACTGCGCGCTGGTGCTCCATGCGGAGCACACCATGAACGCGTCCACCTTTGCGTGCCGCGTTGTGACCTCCACCGAGACCAACCCCTATACGGCCACTAGCGCCGCCGTAGGGGCCCTATTCGGACCTTTGCATGGGGGAGCCAACGAGCGCGTCCTGCTGCAGCTCGAAAGCATCGGCGGACCGGAGAACGTGAAAGCGTGGTTCGACAAAAAGATGGCGGCCAAGGAAAAGATCATGGGCTTCGGCCACCGGGTCTACTCCACCAAGGACCCGCGCGCCCACAGCCTGCAGGAACTGGCCCGTGATCTATTCAAGACCCACGGTTCCACGCCCCTGTACGACACGGCCTTGGCCCTCGAGGACCTGGTCACCGAAAAGCTGGGATCCCGGGGCATCTACCCCAACGTGGACTTCTTCAGTGGCATGGTCTACCAGAAGCTCGGCATCCCGACGGACGTGTTCACGCCCATCTTCGCCCTGTCGCGTTTGGCCGGTTGGCTGGCGCACTGGATGGAGCARCGCGGGGACAACAAACTGTTCCGCCCGGGCCAGATCTACACCGGTGTCAAGGACGTGACCTACACGGCCATGTCCGACCGCTAGGAACCAGATTCAGCCCCCCGCGATGGTGGGGGGCCGAAGCCATGGGGATATGGCGAAATTGGTAGACGCATCGGACTTAAAATCCGAGGGCCCTTGGGCCATCCGGGTTCAAGTCCCGGTATCCCTACCACCCCACTCCGGCACTTGTCGGAGGCCCTGATCGGTCCCGTTTCGATGGCACCGAATCAAAAACAGCGCTCCAGCGTTGACGAAGTGCCCTGGGCGGGTATCTTTTCACCCTAACAAGGCGGCATAGCCAAGTGGCTAAGGCAACGGATTGCAAATCCGTCACCCCCGGTTCGAGTCCGGGTGCCGCCTCCACCCCCTTTCTGTGGGGTTTGCCTTCCGAGAGAGCCCCTGCGGGCCCCGAAGCGCACCGGCGAGTCATCAGCCGAGGGAGAAAGCCTCCCAAACCAAGAGTTCCCCTTGGGAGAGATCCGTCCAGCCCACGATCTGGGACTGGACCTAGAGAATCGCAATCTTGACCCACTTCCGGGAAGGCCCGCTTGAGACCGACCCGCCCGATGCGGTACACATGGGTCGTGTTCCAGTCGTAATCGTTTCGTACTGGTCGCGCTCCCTTTGAGGTCCCCCCAAACGGTCCAATCGACCGCCCCGCCATGCGCACCCCGCTGCTCCTGATTCTCCTGGCCCTGCTCTCCGGTTTCTGTGGCTCTTGCCGCTCCGCTTCCAACGGACACCTACACCTGCAAGCCCGCGCCGCGGACGATGTCATCGCCCCCGGGGACACGGTCTCCGTGGTGGACACCCTGCGTCCGGAAACGGTCATGGCCTCCGCGCGCATCAACCGCGACGGCAAGATGGAATTCCCCGGCCTGGGCATGATCCAAGTCACCGGCATGAGCCGCTTCGAGTTGCACGAGCAACTGCGCGAGCTCTACGCGCCGGTTTACGGCAACACCAAGCTCAACGTGGACATCGTGCAGCCCAACGCGCGCTTCTACGTCTATGGCGAAGTCACGCGTCCCGGGCGCTACAAGCTGACGCGCGGCCTGACCGCCTTGGAAGGCACCATGAACGCCGGCCCCGATGAGTCCTACGCCGACCTGCGCGTGGTGCGCCTGATCCGCGGCGGCTCCGAGATCTCCAAGACCACCAAATTGAACATTCGCAAGATGGCGCGCGGCAACCTGAGCTTCAACGTGGCCTTGCAAGACGGCGACATCCTCTACGTGCCGCCGACGCCCGTGGGCTCGGTGTTCTCACCGATCATGTCCTCCAAGAGGAACCAGACCGAAGAAGCCAGCGCTCCCAAGCGCCTGGACGCGAACCCGCGCTAAGTGGGTTTTGCTCGCGGCCTAGCCTAGGGTTTCGCGGTCCGTCCCAGAATACATGGGCCCCGACCACCGAAGAAGTTCGACCACCGAGGAAGTTCGTGCCACCGAGGAAGTTCGTGCCACCGAGGAAGTTCGTGCCGCAGACTATCCATCCACCGGGAGTCGCGAGCT
>JAESRM010000006.1 GCA_016764635.1 Planctomycetota bacterium | reverse complement strand
TGCAGTCTCCGCAACCGGCGGTGGTGGAGACACCTACTACGGTCCTGCGGAGTGCTGCGTCCCCACCGTGGCTGGTGACAATTCTTCCGGTCTGGACAACCAAGACTTCCACTGGGTTGGAGATCGTTCTGCCCTCGGTGCAAACCCCGGCTGTTACTGGTTCGGCGGTTATGAAAACACCAGTGGCTGCAATGCGGATGGCGGTTTCATCGAGGACGTAAACTTGTCCAATAATCCGAGCTCTGGCTTTTACGTGAAGATTGCTGCGGACCACTCCACCGATTGCCTCCCCGTTGTCTGCAGGCCCATTTTTGGCGGAACCTTTTGTGATCCGGCTAACATCAACTCCACCGGTGTTCCCGCTGTGCTTGTGGCCTCATTTGGTTCAGGCGTGGGTTCTGACCTGCACTTGGATGTGTCGGGTGGCCCGCTTCCCCTTGCGGATGGTTCGAGGATGCTGGGTTACTTCCTTGTTGGGAACTCGAACGACAGCCCGGGATTTTTGATCGGCGATGGTCAATTCTGCCTGGCTGGCTTAGGCGGTACTTTCGGTCGCTACAACGCTGCGGGCACTACTCGATTTTCGCTCGGTCTCTTCGATTCTGCGGGCAGCCTTGAAAACCTGGTGGGGACGGGTGGGATGACGGGTTTTGGCTTCGATGTGCCTGCCGAGGTGGAGCTCGCTGGTCTCGCTCCGACGGTCATCACGTCCGGTGACACTTACTACTTCCAATGCTGGTTTAGGGACTCCCTTGCAGGCTCAGGTCACTCCAACTTCACCAACGGGGTGGCGGTCACATTCCCGTAGGGCGGTGATCGCGGCCTTGGGCTTGCGTGGCCCTATTGAAAAAGCTGCACCCTTGCGGGGGGCGGCTTTTTGCTTGCTGCTATTTCACGGGTTGAAATGCCTTCAGGGGTTCTGACCTTGTTGGTGCAGTGAAACCCTTCGGAAGGCCGGCCGGAATCCGAATCAGCCGCCCTTGGTGTGCATTTCCCAATGGGGATTCTGCTTGAGGTCTTCCACCTTTTGGAAGGCCCCCCTGTCCTGGGCTTCGAGCCTTTCTTCGGCGCCCCGGTCGTTGCGCTGGGTCCAGCGTTCCGTGATGGCTTGCACCACCAGTTGCGCTCCACCCGGTTGGCGCATCATGGCGCGCAGGTCCAAACCTTCGGTGCCGTATAGGCAAGTGTAGAGTCGGCCGTCCGCTGTGATGCGGGCACGATTGCAAGCGCTGCAAAAGGGCGCGGTGGTGGAGGCTACGATTCCGAAAGTGCCGCCTTGGGGCAAGCGCCAGCGTCGGGCGGGTACATAGTCCGGCGTCTCGACGGGAATGGGCTCACCGAAGCGCTTGCGAATCCGTTCGAGGATTTGATCCTTTGAAACGACGAAGTCTTGCTTCCAGTTTTGGGCACCGCCCACGTCCATGTATTCGATGAAGCGCAACTCAAAGTTGGATTCGAGAGCGTAATCCAGCAGATCTTCCAACTCGTCGTCATTGGATCCGCGCAATAGGACCGTGTTGAGCTTGATCTGTTCGAAGCCCGCGCGCGAAGCGGCCTTCAATCCGGCCAGGACCCGGGGCAATAAATCCTGTCGCGTCGTGTCCTCAAAGCGCTTGGCCTTGAGCGTGTCAAGACTGACGGTTAAGCGTTTGAGTCCCGCAGCTCTCAGGTCCCCGGCTTGCTCGGTTAGCAGAACACCATTGGTGGTCAATGCAACATCTTCCAGTCCGGGCAAGGCCGTGAGCTGTGAAACTAGCTGATCTAAACCACGCCTCAAGAGCGGCTCTCCACCGGTGAGCCGTACCTGGCGAACGCCGAGGGGAATCATGGCCGCCGTGATCGCGGTCAGCTCTTCGAAGGAGAGCCGATCCTTGCGGGGCAGCCAGGTGTATTCCCTTTCCGGCATACAATAGTGGCAGCGCAGGTTGCAACGGTCGGTGACCGAGAGTCGCAGGTTGCGGAGGGCTCGGTGGGCCAAATCCTGGATGGGGGCGGGCAAGGGCATGACGTCCAGACTAACCGGGATGGCAGGGAGGAGCACCCCCCCAGGACCCGGAATTGCGTTGTGTTTGCTTTGCACTTAGGAAGAACACTCGGTGGGCCGATGGGTGCAGGCTAAGATGAGGGTGTGAATCCTCCCCAGTTTCGATTGTGGCSGGCCCGCTTGAGCGGTGCCCAAGAGCCTCCCCGAGAATTTCTGAGCACCCAGACAGGCAATGCAGCCAGGCTCCCCGGGTGGGTGTGCTTGTGTACCGCCCTCCTGATGCTTCTGCCCGGGCAGCTTTTTGCCCAGCGGGTACAGGTACCTGAGTCGTTGCAAGGCAGCGTCGGCACGCCCCAGAATATTCAGTCCGCCCTGAAGGGCATGGAGCCCGACGTGGATGGATGGGATGGGGAGGTTTGGAACGGGGAACTCCAAGTGCCCATGGACAAGCTAGCCCAGGCGGTCTTTTTGGGCGAGGCCTTTGATAGCCAGTCGATTGTCGAGTTGATGCGACCGGCAGCCCGTGGGCTATGGCTTGCTGGGGCACCGGATTCCTGGCTCACGGGTCCAGGGCCCTGGTGGTTCCACAGTGCCCGCGCGCAACCGGGGCAATCCCTGGACCTTCCAATGGAGGAAGGCCTCCAGCTACTGCGTGGGGTCATGGGCGGAAAAGCCGACCGCCTTGAATGGCACGTGGAGTCCCTCGAGCTGAAGGGGCCTGCCCGCGTTGAAACCGAAATACACGTGATTCTGCTGCGGGAACAATCCGGGATGGCCGTGGGCTTGCACGGTTTTTGGCGTGCCATTTGGGAACGTGATTCTGAAGGCGTCGTGTTCTTGGCAGCGTTCCGGGAGTTGGAGCGCGAGGCCAGCGCTTTGAAAGGTGTCCAAGGGGAAACGCGCTTGGACGGGTTTGTGGATCGTTCGGCGCGTATGTTTGGTGGGGCGTTGTACCGTTCACAGTTGCGACCCGGAATCGATCACTGGAGAGAGCGCTTGCACTCCAAATTGGGGGTTGGGCTTCTCGGTCACCACGGCATGGCTGTGGGCGATTTGAATGGGGATGGACTCGAGGATCTCTACGTTTGCGAACCCGGGGGATTGCCCAACAGACTCTTCCTCCATCAGGCCAATGGCAGTTCGGTGGAGGCCAGCAAAGCCTCCGGTTTGGACCTGCTTGACTTCACATCATCCGCTCTGATTATGGACTTGGACGGGGATGGGGATCGGGATTTGATGGTGGCCACAGCTTCTGGTTTGTATGGCTTTGCCAACGACGGCAAAGGGAACTTTGAGAAGCGCTTTGAACACTTGGGGACCGATCTTACATCCCTTGCGGCGGCGGATGTCGATGGCGACGGGGACTTGGATGTGTACGTGTGTCGCTACTCATCACCTTATGTTTCCAGCGGCTTGCCATTCCCTTATCACGATGCTGAAAATGGTGCGGCCAACTGGATGTTCATCAACGGGGGCGATTGGAGGTTTGTGGAAAGTGCCGTGGAAGTGGGTCTTGGAGTGGGGAGGAGCCGTTTCAGCTTTTCTGCATCCTTCGAGGATTACGACAACGACGGCGACCAGGATTTGTACGTGGGCAATGACTTTGGTCGCAATGCCCTATACCGGAACGATGGTGGCCAGTTCGTCAGCGTGGCCCATGAGCTAGCCGTGGAGGATTTGGCGGCGGGCATGGGCGTCACCTGGGCCGATTGGGACCGGGATGGCTTCATGGATTTGTACGTTTCGAACATGGGGTCCAACGCGGGGCAACGCATCACCGGGTCGGGATCCTTCTTGCCCCGTGCCGATGAGGAAGTCCGCTCGGAATTCCAGGGGCATGCGCGCGGAAGCTCGTTGTACTTGTCCCAGGGAGGCAAAGCGTTTGAAGACGCGACGGTGGGCAGCGGTGCGCGTAGGACCGGGTGGGCGTGGGGTGGCTTGGCCATGGATTTGGACAACGATGGGCACGGCGATTTGGTGGTGCCCAACGGTTTTGTAACGGGTAGCAGCACCCGCGATTTGTGAAGCTTCTTTTGGCGGCAGGTCGTGTCGCAAACACCTTTGCAAGAAGCGGATACGGTGGAAGAATATTCCGCGGCGTGGGGAGCGGTGGCTTGGCTTTTGCGCCAGGGGCAAACCTGGAGTGGTGGCGAGCGTAATGGGGCCTTCCTCGGCAAGGGGGATGGAACGTTTACGGAGTGTGGCGGCATTCTTGGCCTGGACCAAATCGGTGACGGTCGCAGCGTGGTGCGGGTCGATTGGGACGGGGATGGTGATTTGGATCTTTTCCTGCGCTCGCGAACGGAACCTCGAATCATGTACCTCGAGAACCGCCTGCCCTTGCGGGGCCATTCGGTGCAATTCAAATTAGTGGGGAGCGATCCACTCCAGACCGTGATCGGCGCGCGCTTGACCGTGCGAGGACCCGACAAGGAAGATCCTGTTTGGATACGAACGCGCCGTGCCGGAGAGGGCTACTTGGCTCAAAGCAGCGCATGGCTACATGTGGGTGTTGGAGAGCTTGAACAGGTACGAGTCGAGGTGCGCTGGCCCGGTGGGGAGAGCACGGACTACGGCTTGGTCTCCACAGGCAGCAGCCACGTGCTCGTGCAAGGTGAAACTGAAACGCGTGAGTGGGTTCGGCCGGATCCGGCCGGCCAGGGCCAGCCCATAATGACCCGGCCCGAGGCGGCCGGCGGAAAAGGGGGCGGAGGATCCGCTTTGGAAGGCCGCGTCGTATTGGCGGCGCCGCTGCCCTTGCCCCATCTTCCCGTGACTACTGTTTCGGGTAGCCATGCGGTCCTTGCTGGCATCGCAGAGAGCTTACATGGTGAGAATCGCAGCCCCATGGTGCTGTTGCTTTGGTCCGCAGACTGCGCCCCGTGCTTGAAGGAACTGGCCGCTTGGTCACGGGATCGCGACCTGATTGCGAATTCTGGCCTGTCGGTCTTGTCGCTGCAATTGTCCTCGGAGCCACAACCCGGTTCAAAATCGGAATGGCTGGACAGCATCGAATGGCCTTATGCGAGGGGTTTCTGCCCTGAGTCTACCGCTCAAATCGTTTCCGCACTGACCTCTCAAATCATGGGCTCCACCCGTCCCCTGGCCGTGCCCTTGACCCTGTTGATTGACCACCGGGGTCAATTGCAAGTGCTCTATAGGGGCGGTGTCAGTGTGCAGCAGGTGTTGCAGGATACGTTCATCTTTGGCCTGCAAGGTCCGGCCCGCCTGCGCGCATCTTTTCCTTTTGATGGCTTGTACTTGGACCCTTACAAAAAGCCCGACTGGGTCGCGCTGGCCAGGTCCTTCCGGGGCGCGGGTCTCGGGGTTGTGGCTAAGGAATACGAGTTGGCCCTCGCTCGAACCGAATCCATCGACTCCGCAGAATCCCAATACACCATGGGTTTGGCTCGCTTGCGACAGCGGAATTTCGAGGCGGCTTTGAAGCACTTCGACGAGGCGGTCAAAGCTGGACCGGGGGTGATCCGGTATCTAGAGAAACTGGCCTTCTGTCAATACAGCTTGGGGCAGATGACTCAAGCGCGCGCCAGCTTCGATGCGGTTTTGGTATTGGATCCCCGTGATTTCAATACCCTTTTCAATCTTGGATATCTGCTCGCTCAACAGGGCGAATTGGAGGCGGCCGGTGTTGTGCTCCAGCGATTGAGGCCGCTCGACCAGAAACTGGCTGGTGTCTTGCGGCAAGCGATAGACCGGGCCAAGCAGATGGCGGATCAGCAGCCGGCGGAAAAGCCTTCCGGGGCCACTGAAGATACGACACCTGAAAAAGACTCCGAGACTTCAAATGCCACAGAGCCGGCCGATTCAGGTGGAACTGCGCAACCCGACGGTTCTATTCCGGATCCGGACAAACGATGATGCCCAGGTCAGAAGTGGATGCAAACTTGAGTCGTGAGGGCCTTCCGCGCGTGCGTGAGTGGATCGCCCAATGGATGCCTAGCGCCCGGGGACCCGCTTTGCATGCTTTGCAAGAGGCCCTCACTATTCTTGATCGGGACCTTTTGCCGCGCCTCGACAATGACATGTTTGTCGTCGGTTTGGTCGGACCCAACAACGCAGGTAAATCGGCAATGTTCAATGGGTTGCTGGGACGGACCTGCAGCCCTTCGCGTGCTTATGGGGGTGCTACAAGACGCCTCCTGGCGGCCCACGGATTTGAGGGTGGGTGCGCTCCTACCGTGCGCGGTTTCAATTCGGTCGTGCGCGTGGAACCAGGGCGGGAAGGAGTGGAAGCCGTGGGGCAAGTGGCTCCTGCTGGCGAGCTTCTCGTGGTGGAAAGCGATCGGATTCCGGCGGGACTATTGGTAGTGGATGCCCCAGACTTCGACAGCATCATGGGAGCCCATAAGGACTCCGCAGAAAGCCTCATGGCCATCACGGATTTGGCGGTTGTGGTCGTCACCCGACACACTTATCAAAACCTTGAAGTGGTGGAGTTCCTGCGGAAGTGGCTGGGCACCGGTCGGCCTTGGGTTTTGGTTTACAATGAAGCGCCCTCGCCTAAAGTCGCCCAAGAGCACTGCCAAGTATTGGCCCATTCGGTGGGTTCAGAGCCCATCGCCCTGTTCCACGCGCCTTCCGACTTGCGCGTGGCCGAAGGCCGCATTCCGCTCGAAGCCCATGGGGTCGAGGGCACATCGATCGGGACCCTGGGCTTTGCGGAATGGATGTATTCGTTGGGCGGCAAAACTGAATTGCAGCGCACGGCCCGCGCCGCTTCCAAGAAGACGCTGCTCTCCGCGCTTGAGACGTTCAGTGAACTCTGGGAGGGTGAGCAATTGTTGCGTCGCGAGCTGATTCAAGCCTCGCAAGCTGCGGCCCTCCAATTGGCCAACAAGGTCTGCAAGGACGCCATGCCAATGGGGCCCGTGCTGCAGGCTTTTCGCACCGTATTGGACCGACGCCCTGGACTTGTGCGCTCGCATTTACGCAAGGGCCTGCAAAAGGCGCGCATGGGGGTCATGTAYGTTTTCTCCAAGATAGGTGGCAAGTTGGCATCCGTCACCGACCCCGCGCCAAGCAATCTTTTGCAAGCGGAGCGCGAGGCTTTGACGCCCCTTTGGCGGCCCTTCCTTGAACGATTAGAAGCGCAGCTCATGCGCGCCGGTGCAGCGGGCAACCCCGTTTGGCGCGCTGTGCTCGAAGGAGATTTGGCTCCATCACAGATGGCCGTTAGCCAGGAGAGCGTGCTCGCAAGTTTGGAGTCGGACCCGCTCGTTTGGCAAGCGTTCGAAGAGGCCTGCGAAGGTTTCATCGAAGATGATTTGGACAGCCGCGGCAATGAGTGGGGTTTGCAAGCCCTAGTGGACTTGACCCATTTGCTACCTGCTGCTGTCGCCGGTGCTATCATCGTCAAAAGCGGTGGTCTGCTTACGGATATGGCTGTGGGATCCATGGGGGCCCTGTCCGCCATGGGCATGGAACAATTGTCCAAGTTCCTCGGCACCGGAACGGCCAATCGGGCGCGCGGTGGTTGGGTGGCCCTGCGTGCTCCCAAACTCCAGGACCTGATTTTGCGGTCGGCCCTGCCTGAGACTTGGACGGGGCTACAGGAAACACCTACTGGCGATCCACGCGATTGGATGCGTTGGACCCACGAACTTCGAGAGGATTCTCGCAATGCATGAACAACGCAGTAAAGCCTTCCTTGGTGATTTGATGGAGCGGCTGCTTCACGACTGGCAAGCGCTCAAAGGACTCAACGCCCTGGACCCCGTGGTCAAGAGAGTCGAAGGCTTGTTGGCTGACTTGGAAGCCCAAAGGTTACGGGTGGGGCAAGCGGCGGTGATGACTTTGGTCGGTTCCACCGGGGCGGGCAAGTCCACACTCTTGAACGCATTGGTCGGGCGAGAAATCGCAACGGCGGGAGAGTCACGGCCTACGACTCGGCAGCCGGTCATCTATCGCCCGTCTGACGCGGACGTGGGCGAGTGGATCCAGGATCTACCAGGGCCTGCACCGCGTATTGAAAACTACGACCCCAACGCCGGTGGTTTTTGGTCGGGGCAAATTCTGATCGACGCACCGGACACCAATTCGGTGGAGCAAGTCAATCGCGAGGTGGTTCAGGCGCTTGCCGAGCGTAGCGATGTACTGGTCGTTGTGGCCCATCGTYAAGCTGTGGCCGAGAACTCAACGGTGAGCTTTCTGGACCGCTTTAAGGGCATGCGCGGCCTGCTCTTCGTGCTGGGTCATGGGGATACTTTAAGCGCCAACGGGCGGATCGAATTGGCTGAACAATTTCGCACGATCGCGCGCGAACGCTACGGCATAGAGGATGCGAAAATCCATGTGCTCAGTCCGCAAAACGTTCTCAATGGCATGGGCGATCCTGGCTGGGAACGGTTCTGCGAGGATCTGCAAGAAGCCACATTGGCCGGCCAGCTGTCCCGTGTTCGCCGCTACAACGCATTGGGCACGACCGAGGCTCTGGCCCGCGTTCTTGATCCTTACTCGGCCTCCCTGGCTGACGATCTGTCTGAGATGGAGAGGTTGCTCGCTTCCGTCACCGACGTCTACTTGCAGGACGTGCTGGGGGAGGTCTGCAAACGGTTGGAGTTGCGCTCGCGCGATGTGGAAGCGCTGCTTTGGGAAGAGGTTGGCAGGCGTTGGACGGGACCCGGGGGCATGGCCCTGCGTGCGGGCGGCATGGCTTCTTTAGGTTTGGGAGCCGGTGCTTGGTTGGCGAGGCGCAATCCGCTTTTGGCGGCCGGCGCGGCTGTCGGGGCCATGGCCACCCAGAAGGTTCAGTCCTTTGGCCGAGAACGATCCATGCGGGACGGATCCGAGTGGTTGCCCAGCCAAGGGGACATGCGGCGGGTCTACGAGAACGCGCTCGCTCCGATCAAACTGGCGCACCGCCGCTTAGGGGGCGGAGCCATTGACTTGCCCTCCGAAGAGGACGTGAGTGCGGGCTTGCGCATTGCCGTGGAAGACAGTGTGGCCCAGCTTCTGGATGCGGACTTGCTCGAACAGGCCGAGCTGGGAGCGCGGCGTCCGTGGCGTTGGTGCGTAGATTTGCCTGTTTACGGCTTTGGTCTATGGATCGTGTCCCGCGCCGCCATTGGATTTGCCAAGGGCCAATATGTGGGCATGGACTTTCTAGTCAATGCGGCCCTGTTGGCTGGGTGCTGGTTGCTGCTGGCCCGTTTCGCCACGCGGCTTTTGCTGCATCGTCGCGCAGCTTCGCTCTTAGCGAGCATGAAAACCCAACTGCAAAACAGGGTTCAGGAATCCATCGAGCTATCCCTGCAGCTTGGCATGCGTTCCGTACAGGCCAAAGGCCAAGCCCTCGGTCGTTGGTCCAAACTGAACGAACTTTGGCGAGACCGAATCCTAGGGGCTGACTCCAGCGAGAAAACTACTTCCGATCCCGGTGATTGACGGCGTGGCTACGGTGCAGGTACCAAGTCCCGTCTAGGTAGACGAACTTCAACTTGGCCTTGGCTTCCCAATAGGTCCGACTTTTCCCGCGGGCTGTGTGGGTGATGCGCAGGTGAACGTCGGCTTTGGCCGTCAGTTCATCCTCGGCTAGAACGGGGTCAAATGGCGTGACCCAGGAGGCTTTTAGCGCGAAGCAATTGGCTTCCGGATCTCGCTGGGAAAGCACCAAACCGGCCAGGGCGCTGTGTGTATCCGGCTTCAGTGCGCCGCTGCTCTCATCCCTGAAATCTTCGCTGAAGCCCGACATGAGCTGACGGATGTGCCCGCGATCGAAATCCTCGACCATGGATTGCATGCGCCAGAGCAAACGCTCGGTGGGTGAGCGTAGGGAGGCACGAATCTGGCCCAAAGCCAACATTCCAAGTCCGGCGAGTAGAAGTAGGGCGAGGGCTTTCTTGAGCATGCCGCTTTATCGTCCTCACGGATCCCCATTCTGAGCCAAAASATACCAAASGGRGGGAAACTCAATCCGGAACCMGCAGGGTTGGCGCGGCRGGGGGGTCTGGCGGTACACTCCAACCCGTCCTTCCGATTTCCATGCCCAAGCGACGCCAGCCATGATGTGCAACACTGCTAGCCTACTCCTGCTCCTGCCCCTTGCCTTCCTGGGCTGTTCCTCCGAGCCCCAGGTCTTGGAAACGGCGCCTGCCGCCGAAGAGGCCGAGATGGCTCCGGAAGTGAAAAGCAAAACGGGCCCCGTCGAATTCAATGCACCCGAGGGCTGGACCGAGCGTGAACCTACAGCGGCCATGCGCAGCAAGGAGTTCGTGCTCGGCGACGATACGGAGAATGAAGTGCTCGTCATCGTGGGCCATTGGCCCAATGGTGTGGGTGGACTTCAAGCCAACCTCCAACGCTGGAAGGGGCAGCTTGCAGGTGGAGAAAATGCCCAGGAGCCGAGCATTGACACCTTCACCGAGAATGGTTTGATCAGCACGCTTATGGACGGCATGGGGGACTACAGTGGCATGAGCGGTACCCAACAAGCGGGTTCCCGATTGATGGCCGCATATGTTGAATCCCCGATGGGGCGTTTTGAAGGTGTTTACACCATCAAACTCTCCGGATCCGCCGATTCGATTGAGCCCTGGGCGGACAGCTTCCGCAAATTCATTCAAGACCTATAGTCCCGCGGACGATTAGCAAAGACCTAGGCATGAGCGTTACCCCCCTTCGAAGCTGGATCAGAAAGCTACGCGACAAGTTTGCGCCGAACCGGCCGGACTTGGATCAGTGGGCAGAAAAACACCGTTTCGTTGTGGATGAGACGCTGGAGCAGGTGCTCAAGTGGATCCCTTCGGAAGGTTTGATACTGGACGTCGGCGCCAATGTGGGGCTCTTCACCGAGCAGCTTCGCAAGCAACGTCCCGACTGCCAGTTCTTGCTTTTTGAACCGGTCAAGCGCTACTTCTCCATTTGCCAAAAGCGCTTTGAAGCGGTCGAAGGGGTTGAGGTTCTGAACTTGGCCTTGTCCAGCAAGAACGAGCAAAGGTCGATCTTCAAAGCCGCCCACAATCCGGGTGGCAACTCGGTGCTGACCGAGATCATGTTCGACCGCCGGGAGAACTCCGAAGTGAATGAGCGCACGATTGTGGAAGAGGAATCGATCGAGTGCCGACGTTTCGATGATCTGGCCAAGGAGCGCGGAATCGACAAGGTGGCTTTCATCAAAATCGATACCGAGGGTTTTGATTTTGCAGTCCTGCAGGGCCTGTTCGGATTCCTCGAAAGCACGGGGCAACGGCCAGTGATTCTGACGGAGCTCATGAGTGAGGACTATCACCCGCTTTGGCGTGAACAGCGTGAGATTGTCGAGCGTTACGGTTCTTTGGGGTATGGGTCGGTCGACTTTGACCGACTGCCCAAAATTGGAGATGTACTGCTGCTCCCCAACTCTCAAGGGCCTTCTGTGATTTTGGATGCCGAAGGAAAAGGCTCCAGCAAGGACGGCGCCTGAGCCGTGCGAGGTTTTCTTCGCACACTCAAGAATAGCCGTTTTGCCCGGGATTCGACCGTGCTGCAGGCCGGTTCCATTTTCCTCGCGGGGTCGGGTTTGTTGGCGACCTTCGCGCTCAGCCACATCCTTGGGGCTTCAAAACAAGGCGAGTACTACCTTGCGATCGCGGTGTTTACGTCGCTTTGGTTTGCGTTGAATCTTGGGGTGGCTTCTGTGGCCACTTCTAAAGTGACCGCGGCCACGGATGCAGGCGACTTGGATGAGGTGCGAGATTGGATAGCATTTGCACTCGAAGCGACCCTCTTGATGGGGTCGTTTTGCGCGGTGCTTTGCTGGTGG
Organism: Planctomycetota bacterium; assembly: GCA_016764635.1. Lineage (GTDB taxonomy): Bacteria > Planctomycetota > UBA1135 > UBA1135 > NORP259. The sequence continues at coordinate 10,661 of JAESRM010000006.1, read as the reverse complement.
CTCATGCCCAACGTCCTGGACTGGTGGCTCAACGGCGATGCGGCCCAAGTCGAAAGAGTGGCCCTGTATGCCATGTTGCTAGCGCTGGAACCCCTGATCGGATTGCCGCGCCTGCTGTGTAGCGTGGCTTTTCAGGGTCAACGCCGCATGGCCTCATTGACGCGTATGGAGAATGCCCAGGAGCTTTCTAGGGCTTTGCTTGTGATCGCGGGAGCCTTCTGGACCGGGTCGGTCCTGGGAGCGGTCATCGGACAGTTGATCGCTGCCGTTTTGGGTATTGCGATCGCCTTTCATTTCTATGGCAAGGAGCGCCAAAAGGGCAAACCCCTGCCAAGCCTGCTTTCCATCTTTGGCCGGATGGGCCGCGTGCGCATCCGTGGACGCTGGGGGTTGGGGATTCGTATGGGGCTGGTGCGCAATATCGATGCCTACGCGGTGATGGTGCTGCCGCCCCTGGTGCTGGGTCGCTACGGATCCACCGCCTCAGTCACCTATCTGCGCATCGCCCAACGCTTTGTGAATGTGCTCAAACTGTTCATGACGGGAGTGGGCAGGACTGGCTTCGCAGCCCTGAGTTCAGCCGGGCAGGATCCCGATCCAAGGCGTCTGGCTCGCGTGTACAGGCAAACCACCCTCATCGGAGGAGCCTGTGTGATCGGCGTTTCCATCGTGCTCTTGCCCTTCCTGCCGTGGATCTTGGAGACTTGCCTACCTGCAGACTTTAAGGATCCCGTTTGGACCATGGTCCTGATTCTTATGCCAGGCGTTTGGATCATGGGTTTCTCCGTGGTGAACGACGTGTTCTACCTGGTGACYGARCGYTTGCAYGTGGGCATCCTGATTTCGACTGTTGCGTTTTTCTCCCTTATTCCAGTCTTTTTCGTGATGACCCAGCGCATGCCCGTTATCGGAATTGCAATTGCTCTTTCGATCACTTACTCGACGAGTATTGTGCATGTGATTTATGCCTTCATTTGGCTCAAAAGAGATCACGAGCGGGTGGGTCGAGAAAAAGTTTCTTGATGGCTTCCGAGGACGTGGATCAGTCCGAGGGGTGGATCTTCCGATAGACTCTTCCCCATGCCTGCTTCCCACGCCATCCCCATCCGTGCTGTCCTTTGGGACCTCGATGGAACCCTCTATCGCCAACCGCCCCTGCGCAAGCGCATGCTGTTTGAGTTGGGGAAGGCCGCCTTGAAGCAGAGTCCCAAGAAAACCCTGCGCATGATGCGCTGGTTGCGCTGCTATCGTCATGTACGCGAGGAGCTTCGGGATCTTGGTCATGCGGACAGCCCGCTCGAAAGCATTCAATTCCATGTGCCAGCCCAGCGGCTCGAGACTCCTGTGCAACCCTTGGAAGACCTGGTGCGCTACTGGATGCTGGAACATCCATTGCCCCATTTGCTCAAGGCCCGCTATGCGGGGGCCGAGGGCCTTCTCGAGCGCTTGCAAAGTAAGGGCATCGGCCTGGGCGTGTTTTCGGACTATCCTGTTCGGGAAAAGCTGAAGGCGCTCGAACTCGATCGTTTCTTTAGCGTTCAATTGGGAGCGACCGACGAAACGATCAATGCATTCAAGCCCCATCCTCGCGGGTTTCTGGAAGGTTGCAAAGCCTTAGGATGGGAACCGGAAGAGGTTGTCTACGTGGGGGACCGAGATGAGGTGGACGGCATCGGCGCTCGCGCTGCGGGTATGCGCTGCCTCATCATTAGCGACAAACAAACGGGTCCCGGATTCGTCAGGGACTTCGACGAAATAGGAAGGAGACTAGGTGTCTAACGAATATCGACCCGAGGGCATTCGCCCCTACATTGACATCGCCAGGATCGATCACTGGTTCAAGAACGCATTCATGGTCATGGGAGTGGCCTTGGCGTTTTTCTACAAGCCTGATCTGTTCAATGGTGACAGCGTTTGGCGTCTGATCCTCGCTGTGGGATTGACTTGCCTGGTGGCTTCAAGTAACTACGTTCTGAACGAGTACCTGGATGCGGAGATGGATCGATCCCACCCCACCAAGTGCAACCGGCCCGCTGCGCGCGGAGCGATCAAAGGATCGATCGCTTTCACGGAGTGGATCGTGCTCGGCATGATCGGCGTGGGTTTTGGGTTTAGGCTCGGACTTGGGTTTGGGCTTTCCGCCCTATCCTTGTGGGTCATGGGCTGCCTGTACAACATCCGGCCAATCCGCATGAAGGAGCTTCCGTATCTGGATGTTCTTTCGGAGTCCTTGAACAACCCCATTCGCCTGTTCCTGGGTTGGTTCGCTTTGGTGCCCGACCACATGCCGCCGCTTTCCCTGGCCATCAGCTACTGGATGGTGGGTGCCTATTTCATGGCATGCAAACGATATGCCGAGTACCGCACTATCGACGACCCCGAAAGGGCTGCACGCTACCGCAAGTCTTTCAAGCACTACGACCTGCGCCGCTTGATGGCCAGCATCGCCTTCTACCTTTCCCTGGCGGGATTGTTCGGCGGTATTTTTGTAGTCCGTTACAAGTTTGAATTGATCCTCGCGATGCCCTTTGTTGCGGGTTTCTTCGCCATGTACATGGCGATGACCCTGGAGGACGATAGCCCCGTTCAGAATCCGGAGAAGCTGTACAAGCGTAAAGGCTTCTTCGCTTTTGCCTTGCTGTGCGCCGCCATATTCGTGGGGTTGATGTTCGTCGAGATCCCCGCGATGTATCCGATGTTTCGCGTGGACAGCGTTGGCTTTCCGCCCCTGTGGAGGCTTGGAGAGTGAAAAGGATTGGTGGAGCGCTGGGGGCCTTTCGTCGGGATCGGTGGATTTGGCTCGGCATCTATGTTGTTCTGGCCTTGGCAGGCCGCTACATGGCTGGGGCACACATGGGCGGTTATGGATCCTACGAGGATGAACCGGCACACATGGTCACTGCATCGATGATGCGTAGCTATGTCACGGGCCCCGAACCCTGGCACCCGCTGCAATACGTCCGAGATTACTACCTGCACTTTCCCAAGGTCGGCGTGGGGCAATGGCCGCCGGTCCTGCACCTGTTTTTCGGTGCGCTCATGGTGCCCTTTGGAGTTTCTCGATTCACAATGTTGCTGGGCTCCTGTTTGATCGCTGGTTTGGCGGCTCTTGGTACCCGAACCCTTGCGAAGGGATGTTTGCCGAAACCGTTGCCCAGCTTGTTGGGCCTTGTGTTTCTCGCTTTACCCCTGGTGCAAAACCTTTCCGCTGCTGCGATGACAGAGCTGCTGTTGGCTGCCGAAGGTTCCTTCGCGGTCTATTGCTATTCTAAGTATCTAGGGGATGGCAAGATGCGCAACGCGTTGCTGTATGGGTTCTGGACGACATTGGCCGTGCTCACCAAGGGCAGCGGCGTGAGTTTGGTACTGGTTCCAATTCTGGCGCCCTTGTTCGCTGGCAAGCTGCGGCTCATGTTCTCTAAGGGAACCGTAATTTCGGGAGTGGTCGTCGGCATCCTGGGCTTGACATGGTATTCGCTAACACTGCAATACTCCCAAGCCACATGGTCCGGTTCAGGGCGAAGCGCTTCGGAGTACTCACTTGCCGCTGGAMTATATTACTCCCGAGAGCTGTTCATTATCCTAGGTTCGATCGTTTCGGTACTCGCGGTCATCGGCGCTATTGCCAGTTACCTTGACCGGGAGACCCGGGATCAAAACGCGGCCTGTATGGCGTGGTTGGTCGGTTTGATCGGTTGCTACCTGTTCATACGGACCGGCATTGAAATGCGGCACCTGGCGGTGGTCTTGCCCATTGGCGTGGTTCTGGCCGGCAAGGGCGCTGTGGCTGTTTGGCAGATGCTTGGCTGGGCTCCGGGCCGGCGCGCACTGCCGGCATCCGCTCTTATTTTAACCGCATTTCTGTTACAGGCATTTTCTCCCGTGGCGCCCAGTCACAGGGGATTTCGGGAAGCCGTAGATTGGGCCATGCAGGATGACGAGTTGGCCCAAGTTCCGTGGTTGGTTTGTTCTGATGCGAGCGGTGAAGGTCTCATCGTTTCTGAAGCGGTGCACTGGGACCCCCGACACCGCAGACTCCAGATCCTAAGATCGAGCAAGATTTTGGGGCGAGATGACTGGCTCGGCAATTCTTACAAGGAACGCTTTCCTACCCAGGAAGAGTTGGGCGCGTTCCTGAGGGAAGTTCCCGTGGGACTTGTGTTCTTGGACCGGTCTCTTTGGCGACGCCACTATTTTCCCCACCACGAATCCCTCAGGCTCTACCTTGAGTCCCACCCGAGTGAGTTCGTTGAGGTCCAGAGGTTCGACATGCTGCGCAATGGGGTTTGTTATCCGAATGCCCTGGTGCTCTATAGGCAGGTGGGTTTCGAAGGGCTGGAGAGGCATCCGGTCACCATTGATGACGTGCTGCGAACCGGGCCGATAGACAAGCCCTAGCCCTTTCGCCCATAATGGGCGTTTTCCCGGTGACTTGCATCCTAGTTGGGAATGCCTGGAGTCGGCGCGAATACCGGGGACCCCAGTCGTATCATGGGGCCATGCTTCCCGACGCTTCCGCCCACGCCTGCCGATCCTGCGGACTCATCCAGCAGGTTCCTGCGCTGGAAGGTCGGCAAAAGGCACTTTGCGCGCGATGCGGATCCGTTATCGAAGATCCGTTTCGCTCCCGGCAGGGCAATCGCATTTGCTCAGCCGCGGCGGTATCTGCCCTGATCCTCTATATCCCGGCGGTCACTTTGCCGATCCTTACAGTTGAACGCCTTGGGTTCTCCAGGGCCTCTAGCGTCTGGGAGGGGGTCGTGCGCTTCCTGACACATGGGGACTGGTTCGTTGGCACTGTGGTGCTGGTGTGCTCCGTAATCATTCCCGTGCTCAAGCTCATGGGTTTGCTCTTTCTGGTCCACGGTAAGAACTGGATCCGCCCCCATACGCAGGGTCGGCTCTTTCGCTGGATTGAGTGGACTGGCAAGTGGGGCATGTTGGACGTGTTGTTGATCGCGTTTCTGGTGGCCTGGGTAAAAATGGGAGACTTGGTCTCCATTCGCCCGGGCAAGGCGGTGGTCTTGTTTTGCACCATGGTGGTGTTGAGCTTGGTCGCTTCCGCTTTCTTCGATCCCGAGGGGATTTGGCGAGAGGACAAACAAGGCAGCTAAAATGAATCCGAATCCCACCCCCGAAAATTCGCTACCCCAGGCCCATGTCAAGCCATCCCATTCCCCTTGGTGGATAGCGGTCCTGCCGGTGGTCGCCTTGGGCATCTCCAGCCTTATGGTTTATTCGAGCCTGCAGGAGAGTGGCCTCGAAATCATGGTGCATGCCGAGGAAGGCCATGGTTTGCGCGTGGGAGCTTCCTTGCGCTATCGCGGCATCCAGGTTGGAACCGTTGAAAAAGTCCTGCTGGAAGCAGACATGGACGGGGTCCAGATGCTGGTCAGGCTCGACGATGACGCCCGGGACTTGGCCCGCGAAGGTTCACAGTTTTGGATCGTATATCCGCGCGTGGGGTTGGACGGTATCCAAGGGATCGAGACCGTCATCGGCGCCCGCTACTTGGCCGTGGCTCCCAGTAGCAGCGCGCAACGCGGAGTGCGACAATCAGACTTCACGGCGCGCACTCAAGCGCCCGTTGAGGATTCCCTGGCCGAGGGCGGTTTGGACATCGTGCTCGATGCCCCTTCTCGCTTTGGTTTGCAGGCTGGTGCCCCCGTGACCTACAGGGGTTTCTGGATCGGAAGGGTGGTTTCGGTCGCCCTGGCCAGCGACGCCACGGTGGTGGAGGTGCGCTGCCGTATTTCCCGGGACTACAAGTCCTTGGTGCGCGAAAACTCGGTCTTCTGGGAGGAAAGCGGCATCGAGATGGACCTGTCCCTTTCGGGCGGCATCACCCTAGACGTGGGTACGTTGCAATCCATGCTCATGGGGGCCGTGGCCATGGCCACGCCCACTTATCCCGGAAAGTCGGTCTCTAGCGGCCGGCGCTTTGCCCTGGTTGCTGGAGCCGAGGACGAATGGCTTCAATGGCGACCTGCGGTTCCGATAGGGAGGGGCGCATTGCCCTTGGGCTTGGCCCCGCCCGTCCCACTGGAAGGCAAACTATCATGGCGCAAAGGCAATATCTTGCGCTTCGCGACGAGTCATCGAGCCTGGTTGCTGCCCCTCGAGGGAGGCCTAGTGGGTCCCGCCGAGTTCTTCGAACTGCCCGAGAGCTACAAAGAGGACTCCCTAGTATTTTTGGCTGCGGACAAGCAGCTGAATACCCTGCCGCCCGTTCGCGTGGTGGGGGAACTTGGAATCTGCGACTGGGATGATGCGGAAGGGCGCGGTTGGCCTAAGAATCGCATGCGCAACCTGGAACAACCCGAAGACTGCATGGTCTACGCGGGCCCCGACCTGGCGCCCCAATCCGTAGCCGCCTACCGCATGCTTCGCACCCCGCGCGGCATGGAGGTCAGTGAGGACGTTCGCTTCTCTGCTGAGTGGCACGGGGCTCCTGTGGTGGCCCGCTCCGACGGCCACCTGATCGGCGTGCTGCTGCTGGTTGAGGGAAACGCCCACATCGCCCCGATCCCCCTGGATTGAGCGGGCTAGGTTCGAGAGAATGAAACGGTCAGCGTTCAGCGACCGCTTGCACTGGCGACGCCGGGCCGTCCGACATTGCAGCCATACAAAAAGGGGGAGCACCTGAGTGCTCCCCCTTGATCGTGAATCCGCCGAGCGAGACTCGACGGTTTCCTAAGCCGCGAAGGCTCTTAGTTCTTCCAACCCATGGCGAAAGTGGACAGCACCGGTGACTGGCCGGTTTGTGCGTTCGAGGTGAAGGTGGCTCGCACCTGGAAGAGCTTCGAACCATTGATGCTGGTCGTGGAATCAAACCAGCGTCCGCCGCCCAGAAGCCCGAGCACGTCCAAGTTGGCGTCCGTCGAGTTGTGACGTACGACCATGAAGGGGAAGTTGGGACCAGGGATCATGGCCATTCCCGTCGGATCGTTAGGGTCAACGATCATGTAGCAGAGGGGCTCACGGGAGTAGTGATCTCCGTAAGCGTCCAAGCGGTTGGCCACGGCGGTCATTTGGAAGCCGCTCAATTCCGGATCGCCGATCGGCGCACCCGAAACATAGGCATTGTTGATCGAGTCGGCTCCGCGGTATGCGAAGGCGATGCTCGTGCCACCCGGCTGATCGTCCAGGGGCGGCTCTACAACAGGTGTGTAGTACTCCGGGCTGCTGATCGGGGCACCCGTAGTATCGGGCGTCGGGAACCAGATGGAGAAGGACCTGCTGATGCGCACGACGAAGTCGATGCCACCGATGTAGACGTTGCGGTCTGTTCCGGGGGTCGGAGCTCCAGGAGCCGGTTGCGAGAGCGGGTTGAATCCGCCGCTAGCGGTGATTTCAGAATCGGGCTCGACAAAGACGGGGTCGCCGTCGGTGTTGATTCCACCCGTGCTGAAGGCCCGGAAGAAAGGCGCCAAGCCCGCTGTGGTCTGGGACTCAGAAACATCCAAACGGTTGGCCGTGGTGGCAGCCGTGTCCGGGTAGCAGCGGAATTCCATCAGCAGGGGCAAAGCAACACTTTGAACCTGGTTTGCAAAGTTGTTGTTGGTAGCCGCGGCGCACATGTTCATGACGTCGAGCTCAACAAATTGCGGGACGCCGGTGAGCGCATGCCATTGACCGATGTTGGCTCCCATTCCACCAGGTCCAGCACGCTCGGTGAGCGAGGTGTCCCGGAAGGTGTAGTAGCGGTTGGCCGCACTGGGGTCCATGTTCATGGGGAAGGGCATCAGGACCGTCGGGAAGGCGGTCTGGATCTTGTCACCCGGATCCAGGGTGTAACCCTGCTCGCGGAAGTGAACCTCAACCGGGACGTCATTGACAAGGCTGAGTCGGTTCTGACCAAAGCCAGTCGTCACACCCGAGTTGGGGAATGCAGGCATGGGCGGTATGCCCACGAGCAATTCGTCAGGCAGCACGGAAGCGTGACTGAGACGCATGCCGAAACCAGCAAAGCTGTCGAAGGTGACGCCACCGGTGACCGGGCTCCAGTAAATGCGCTCCACATCGATGTTGAGCTTGCCCACGTCCAGGTTCCATTCGGAAGTCTGGAATGCGGGGTCGGAGATGTCCTGGTCCAGGTGATCCATTTCCAGGTCGTAAATACGCCACAGGAACTGGGTGAAAGTTCCCATGCGAGAGAGGGGCTCTTCCACTCCACCGGCCAGTGAGGTCATGGTACCGGTGAAGGTGTTGGAGCGCTCCACCACTTGGGTGAATCGAGAAACCGGACGCGGATGGATCGCCGAGCGGTCGGTCAAGTAAACGTGCTGACCTGACCATTCGGAGAAGGGGTAGGGGTCGTTCGCTTGGTCCCAGATGGGAGCTTCTTCGTCCACGCCGTTGAACAGGCTGGTGTGAGTACCGTTGCGGACAGTGTTGTCCTGCTCGCTCAGCGTTCCCATGATGGCGGGAAGCGGTATGCCGAGGCGGTTGCCCGCCAAGTCCGTGGGGGCCAAGTTGCCGTTCGAGGTGACCGTCAAGAAGTAGGCTTCATTCTGACCGTTGACGTGGTTGAGCGGGAAGTGAGGCGTCAGGGAGAAACGCGTCAAGTCCGAGCTGTGGGTGATTTCCGTGACGGCGTAGTCAGCGAAAGTCAACGCTTGCGCATCGGGGTTCACTCTTGTCAGGCGCATCCCGTCGTAAGACGAGAAGCCAACCGGGTCCATGGGCTCGTTGAAGCGCAAACCCCAGGTGCCTGAGTTCGAGATACGAGAAGCGGGGTTCTCGGGGAAGTCCAACGAGAGCGGGAAGGTTTCGAGGAAGCAGTTCTCAAGGCCCAGGTCGGCCACGGGGTCATATGCAGAAAGGAACTGCAGGGGCCCCACACCGTCAACTGCCCAGTTGCCCACGCCAACGATGGTGTTGGTCACATTGTCCCAAACCTCAGGGTAGGACAGGACACGCACGGTAACGTTGGGAACGACGCCAAAGCCATCGGGGCCAGTACCTGCGTTTTGAACCACCTCAGCCCAGACTCCGCCTTGGATCTGAGATTGGAAGAGCACATCGCCCACAACGGGGGTTTGCGCGCAAGCGATGGAGGAGAAGCGCAGGACGGGGACAACAAACTGGTCCAGGTCCACAAGGTCCTGAATCGGGTTCAAGTCCAGGCGTGCTGCCAGGGAGCCCACGATCTCAGGCGCGGTTTCGTCCCGCAGGAAGCCGTTGAAATCGTCGCCGACCTGGGTGCTGCTTCCGCCGGAGCGGAAGGCGCGGATGATGTCCTGGGTGGGCGAGGTGGGATCGGCACTGCCGTTGGCAAAGATGCCGAGGGAGTGGCCGGTCAAGTTCGCGAGCAGGGTGACCTGACCGAACACGCCATTAATGGCGGTCGGAATGTGAATGTTCACATTGTCGTGGCTCTGATCGATGGAGGGCGGCAATCCAGCAGGCTGGATCGGCAGGGCCGGTGAGCTGCTGAAGGACTCGAACGAGTTGACCGCAAAGTCGATCAGCACGCGAGTGGTGTAGTACTCCTGCTGGCCGTCGCCATCGAAGTCCTGGATGTCACCGAACAGCGGGTCGGGCAAAATCCGAGCCGCGAAAGGAACAACAGCCGGGGAACCGACTAGGACTTTCAAGTTCTGGGCATTGATCAGGGTCGGATCGATCAAGTCGTCGAAGGTGAGCGCCAAGGTCGCGTTGCGCGGCACCATCGAGTAGAACCCCGTGCTTCCGAAGCCGTTGTCGAGCACTTGGTCCAAACCCTCGGTGGAGGCTTTGAGCAGAATGTCAAACGCGTCCAAACCCTCGGGGTCGGTCACATCGCGCATGATGATCAGGTTCTCTTGGCCCGTGACCTTGTCGGTGCTGAGCACGTAGTCGCCACCATCCGATTGAAGACCGGCGCGGACCAAGACCTCGGTCACGATGGGGATCGTGAAGTCGAGCGGGTCGTCCGTGAGCGGGTCAAAGTTGGTCAGGTCGAGTCCAAAGACCTCTACCAAGCGACCGAATGAGACGTAGCTCAAGCGCAGTTGAGGAGCACGGCCTGTCGCGTTGGGCGCAACGAAAACAGGGGCCATGTTTCCCGGGGTGGGGTTCCGCAGGATCGTACCGGGCGAATGTGCTGAAAACTTCGTCGTTTTGGTGTCGTTGCAGGCTGAAACCGCAAGGACTACCAGGGGGGCGAGGAAGTAGGAAAGTTTAGAACGCATCGTTATTAGGTGGGCGCTTCGCAGGGGACGGGAGTCCCAGGGCTAGGGATGGAATCTAGGCTTAGCCCAGACTCGTTCCATATAGTAATCATCTAGCCCTTCGACTACGACCGAAGGTTGGCACAATTCGGAGACCATGGGCCTTCCTGGGATCGGCACGGTGTTCGAAACCGCACGATTTGGTCGACTCGTGGGAGTTTCCCATCCCGCCGCATGGGCCAGTTCATTCCAGTACCCAGGGGCTGGGCGACCCATTCACGACCCCATGGGCCCTTGTGACTCCCAGGGACGCGTGGGCGCAGGGTCATGGATACCCCCTGGCGCTTACGGGGCCTTAGGGTCGGGCAATTACCCAACAAATGATGTGATGACCCCTAGCAACCCGGCATCAGGAGCGTTTGAAACCGCACACTACAAAATTCGCATTTTCGCCCACGGGGCCCCGATCTTGCAGGCCCCGCGCCTCGCGCGGGCGCCCTTTGGGAG
>JAESRM010000005.1 GCA_016764635.1 Planctomycetota bacterium | reverse complement strand
GCCCTGTTCTCCACCGGCGGCATGATCCCCCCCGATCAAATAGAGCTAGAKTSYYGCYCTGCGCCNAYRSMSSMSRYYYRSGGCRCMYTGSTGCYYWTGCCSARCRWSMRGMKSAAGSMSRTSRARYSYTTCCTGATCGAAAAGGTTGTCAACGACTGCGCCGGCAACCGCAGCCTGGCCGCCCGCGAACTCGGCATCAACCGCACCACCCTCTACAACAAGCTCCGCGAGTACGGCCAGTAGCCGTGGCGCTAAGCGGGGATCACCCACGTTCATTAGTCGGATTCCGTCGGTAAGCCGCCGACCCACCGCGCGGAATAGAAAGGGACTGCCAGCCGTCCCCCTGCTGCAATCGAGCCAGCAGCACAATTTGCCCCACATGGTAGGCGATGTGCGAGAGTGACCGGGTCAAAGCCTCCGCAACGGTGARTTCCACGTCACGGATGGTGACCGACCGAGCCAGGTCCGCCTCATYCAAGCCCGCAAGSGYCCCCTCCAGGACACKCCARCCCGCTTGCCAAACCTCKTGAAGCCCGGACTCGGACAAACCCTGGTCCTCRAACTCCTGGTCCCGATCGCGAAAGTCCTTCTCRCCGTCACTAGTTARGAAGTCAGAGAAYCGGGAGMGCAGRTTMCCYCCCACRTGCTGCATGAGCACCGCCACGGAATTGTTTCCACCCCCCGSGCTCTCYTGWAGCTGCTCGAAGCCCATCGARKCGATCGYASCCTCGGCTAATTTGCGGTAGCGRCGGAACTCGGTCACGAATCCCTGCAGTTGTTTCTGGTYGGTGGACATTTGGGAAAGGATAGCTMGACGCCYGCTYCAAGGGCAGGGGTCGAGCCAGCCGCCAGGAGKAAATGRCCGTCACGCGCCCTAAAGCGCGCCATCCCTGCCGCCCATTCGTTCCGAGTGTTGAAAAAAACATCAGGTGTTGAAGAACACCACTAGGAAGAGGATTCCCCCCTAGAAGCCTGTTCCGGGTCGATCAGGAAGTTCTTTCCGGATTCTGTCTCAAGACCATCAAGCATTTTCGAAGTGGGGCCGAAATTCACACTTGGCACCGGTCTTGCGACTGAACCCCTAGCTTCGATCATGCGACTCCTCGACATCTCCCCCCTGAACCTGACGAACACCATGCCCCGCATGGATGTTTTCGCGTTCGTCGTTTCCTGCGCCGAAGCCTCTTTCCAAGGAGACCTCTCGTGATCCACCGCACCGCATACGTCCTGGTCGCCTGTGGCGATTCAAACCGTGGCTCCGCCATCGTTGAGCAGCTCGAGCAACAGGGCATGCGCGCCTTCTGGTGCGCCACCGCCCGCGAAGCCCTTATCGCGCCGCGCCCCGATGTTCTGATCAGCTCCCTCGACCTGCCCGACCACGACGGCTTGGAACTCTGCGAAGCCCTGAGCTCCAGCGCCACGCCGATCGCGTCCATTCTTCTTTGCGACGAGGGCTCCATCGATATCTACCGCCGCGCCATGCACCTCGGCGTACAAGACCTCTGCGACCTGTCAGCCACCCCTGAAGACATCGCCGAGAGCGCTGAAAAGGCCGTCGAAACCCTTTGGAAGGCCGGCCCCGAAAGCGCATTCCAGGCAACCATTCAATCCACCGCTTCGGCGTGTGAGCAAGTACAACGCAACCTCTCCGCATGGTTGCTCGTGCGCGGCATCGCGCCCTCCACCCGCTGCCGCATCGCAACCGCGCTTGGCGAAGGCCTCGAGAACGTGGTGCGCCACGCCTACCCCGGCGACATCGGACCGATCGAAATCGAAGCCACCCTGCACGACCGCGACGTGGAAGTGTCTATCAGGGACCGCGGCGAAGGCATGACCGAAACCGAAAAGTTCCACGCCACCGACAACAAGGTGCAAGGCGGCTTCACCCGCATGTGCGCCCTGAGTGAGAACCTCAGCCTGGCCACCCACGCCAACTTGGGCACCCACGTGGGCCTGCGCTTCTCAGCCCACCGCACGCACTTCGATGAGGACGAACGCACCGACTTCGAGGACTTCGACTTCCTCGGCCCCGACCACGTGCGCGCCCTGCTAGACGATATCGAAAACCCGGACGGGCACGAGATTGTTCACCTCTCTCCGGCTCTGGCCGTGACCATCGGGCGTTTGCTCGCCGGTCCCAGCCCCGACCGCTTCCTGACCACCGGCATCTAGGTTCCTGAAGGCAACTCCATGACCACCGATCCCAACAACTCACTAGGCTCCAAGGAAAGCGAAGACCTCTTCGACTTCCCCCTGGTAGGCGCATATGTCGCCCAGGACCTAGCAGCCAAGAGCGAAACGGCCGACGCGCCTGAGGCTGCACCCGAAGCCGCTCCCGCTGCAGAAACGCCCGCACCGGCAGTGGCGAAAGCAGCTCCCGTCATCCAGGAGATCACCGAGCTAGACGAAGACATTTTCGACTTCGAGACCCGATTCGCTACCAGCCAGCCGCTCACCTCCGGTGAAGAAGAACTCGACCTGGGCGCGATGCTTGAGAAGCACGAAGCTGAGGTTCAAGCCGCTGGTCCCGCAGCCGCAGCCCCCGAACAGCAAAGCGCACCCGCGCCGGCCGCCACCGCAACCGCTCCGCAAGCGGCTCCCGCACAAGCCACTGCACCTGCTGCAACGATCACGCCCCAGCCGGCTCCCGCTCCCCGCATGCCCGTYTCGTCGGACATCCCCGAGGCCATGTGGGCYCCGCCCATGGCAGCGCCCGCACCCGAAGGCAAGCGCGGYTACCTGATCGAGATCTTGGCCCTTTGYTTCCTGGTACTSAACACCGCCCTGGTCCTGTTCGCATGGCGCGCCRGYGATGAYTTCCGCGACACGCTCGCTTCGGTCACMAGCACCGTCAGCGACGCCGTCGCMGATGGTCAAARCCGCGSTCAAGCCATGGGMWCCCAAGGWTCYATGACCCTCACTCCCGAYGTGAACAACGCACAARTYCAACGCSAAGTCARCGTTCCCGAYSAGCCCTCCAAGATCGTGYKGCTSCCCCGYGCCACGCTCGACCTGGCTATCGACCGCATCGCCGAAGGCAAATTCCAAATTGCCCGCCAGGGGCTATTCCACCTGCTTGCAAACCAAGACCGCGCTGCCCTGACGGACGAGATGGTCGTCGAAGCCGAAGCGTTGATCGCCGAGGCTTTCACCAAGCAAGCCAAGGAGATCAAGCAATGAAGTCCATGCTAACTTTGATCCTGTGCATGTTCCTGTGCGCTTCCACCGCGAAAGCCCAAGGTCCGGCCATCGAGGTCACCCTATCCGCTGACTCCGGCGAGATCCTGCTCTCGGTGCGCGCCAAGAACGCGTCCATTCGCCTACTGTTGCCCGCTATCGCGGCCAAGCTCTCCGAGGCCACCGACCGCGAAGTGAACGTGCTCGGTCTCGACATGCTGGCCCGCGAAGCCCACGTCACCGTCTTCCTGATCGAACGCCCTTGGAAGGATGCCCTACGCTGGATCGCTGGCTCCGCTGGCCTGGGCGTGGTCGCTTCCGCTTCCCGCATCCAAGTCCAAGAGGAAGTCGCCGACTTCCCCAAGCCCGAAGGTCTGCTCAAGCGCGCACTCCTGGCCCATCGCCAAGTCCTGACCGCTTACCCCGAGAGCCCGCGCGTTCCCGGCCTTCTACTCAGGTCCGGCCGCATCGCATCCCAACTCGGCCCCGCTTTCTACACTTCCGCCCAAGAGAGCTTCGACACCATCATCGAAGATCACTCAGACTCCCCCGAACTCTGGGAAGCCATCTACCTGCTGGGCGGCGTCTACTACTCCATGGGTGAGTGGGACAAAGCAGCCCTTCAATTCCACGAGGTTGCCGACTCGGCTATCTCCCACGGATACCACGTACAAACTCGCAAGGAACTCGCTCGCGCCCTCTGCCAATCCGGCAAGTACACGCCCAACCCAATCGTGCGTGAGGACTACGGCACCAAAGCCGTCCTGACCATCGAAGCCTTGGATCGCTTCTACCCCGCGGATGACATCCCCGAGCAGCGCGAACGGGCCATCCTGCTCGCCAGTGCTTTGTCGCTGACCAGCGACCCGATTCGTGCCCTGCGCGCTTTGGACCTGGCCGTACAGAAGAGCCCGAGCGGTGCCAACGACCCCGAAATCCTCACCGTTCGCGCCGTCGCACTGGCACGTGCCGGACGCCACGGAGACTCCTCCACCGCATGGCTCTCAGTCGCCCGCCAATCGGAGAGCGCCGAGCGCGAAGAAGCCTTCTTCAGGGCTGCGCAACAAGCCCTCGAGGGTGATCACTCCCTTGCTGTCATGGGCATTTACGCCATGGCYAAAGAAGAASGCATCGGCAAGCGCCTGGCCAGCATCAACCTCGAAGCCAAGATGCGCCTCGGTATCGCCACCGAGATCGAAGGCTACACGCTTCCCCAGCGCCTACGCCGCGCCATCAACCTGCACAACCGCCGCGAGCACGGCCTGGCCGTCGAAGCCATGCGTCCGCTCTTCGTGCGCCGCAGCGAATTTGAGAACGCCGAGCGCCTGCAACTGGCTCTCGCATTCGCCACATCGCTCAACATGGAAAGTCTCACCCAAGACTCCATCGAAACCCTCCGCATCCAAGCCACCGAAACCGATTCGGCCCTGGACAAACGCAAGATCTACAAGCTCGCAGCCAAGATTTACGAATCCCGCGAGAACTTCACCGCTGCCATCGAGGCCATTAAAGGAAACCTGTAATGATGAATAACCAATGGACCGTCGCCCTGGTCGGAGCCGCCGTACTCGGCATTCCCGCCGTCGCATCCCAGCAGGGAGATCCGCTGAGCAGCCTCAAAGCCGCCTTGGACTCCACGCACAGCGCCCTATCTGAGCTTGTTGGCTTGGAGTCTCGCTTGGCCGCCCAAGATCCCGACGCCGTCGTGCGCTTGCTCGATCTGACCGAGTCCGCCCAACAGAGTCCGGAAGAGATCGACCGCAACGTGGTGCGCCTGCGCGCCGACATGCAACGTCTGCAAAGCGCTCTCGACCGGGGCCCCTCCGAAACCGGTGCGATGCTGCCTCCCCAGCCGACGCCTGGTCTCAAGCCTTTCGAGATCGGTCAGCTCCAGACGCCCAACAACAACATCCAGAGCAAGCCGTTGTCCACCACGCCCCGGACCCATGTGCGTACTTTGGAAGGCCCTGGCTACAGCGCCGAYCAGATGCACGAAGCCAAGCTYYTKGTGCGCGCWAAGCAGTTCGGCAARGCCATCTCCCTGCTTCGCAAGCAAGCGTCCACTGCGGAAAGCCGCTACTGGCTTGCCCGCGCRCTGCAAGGCGTCGGYGARAACACCGAGTCCCGYGACYTGCTMCGCACGCTCTCCGCSGAAGGCGAGCAAACCCACCGCTACGCCCGCTGGGCCGCCCAAGACCTRCGCATGATCGAGCTTCGCGAGAAACTCAGCCAGCAGACCSACTCMRATTCCACCCCCGCTTCCAAGAACTAGGGCACACACCACCCAAACCATGGAACTCCTCACCCAAACCGGATCGACGCTGAACGCCAATCAGCAGGATCTCCTCGACTACCTGGGCCGCTTTCAAAGCGTCCTTACGGAGCTGCAGGAGAGCCACGCTCGCTTGGAATCTAAGGCGAAGCGCATGGAGGCTGAATTGGAAGTCTCCAACGACTCCCTTGARATYCAAGTCGCCGAATCTGAGCGCATCAATCAATTCCTCGAGGCCATCCTCTCGAGCCTGCCCACGGGCGTGATCGTTCGCGAYGCYGGCCARCGCATYGTTCGCACCAACCTGTCCGCCCGCGACATCCTGGGTATGGAGAGCGCAGAGCTCATGGGCCAAACCGCTCCCCTGCCCCTGAACGCAGCCAAAGACTCCTCCGATTGGATCGCCTACGCCGCTCCCTGCGGCACCCACCGAACCCTAACCCTGAACGCATCCCAAGTGCGCGACTCACAGGACAACGTGCTCGGCACCGTTGAAATAATCGCTGACCAAAGCGCTCTTGCTGAGGCCAACCGACGCATGAACCAGCAGAGCAAGATGGCCGCCCTCGGCACCATGGCTGGCGGCATCGCCCACGAGATTCGCAACCCGATGAACGCGGTCCGCGGCTTCGCTGGCCTCATGAACCGCCCGCAAGCCAGCTCTTCCGACCAGAAGCGTTACGCCGAAAAGATCGAGCTTGGCGTGCGCGAAGTGGACGCGATCATCTCCGGACTACTCAGCCTCGCCAACCCCGAGCAGCTCAACCTGGAAACCATCGACGCCTCCGAGGTTTTCGAGGATGCGCTCAAGATCGTTCAAGGCCAAGAGGACTGCTCCACTTGCGATTTCTCCACCGAATACACCAGCGCGACCTTCCCCGGTGACCGCATTCAGATCCGCCAAGCGCTGCGCAACCTGATCGCCAACGGCGTCCAGGTGCAGACCGGAAATGCCTCGATCTCCCTGCGCTCCTATGTGGATGGCAACGACATTGTCTTCGAAGTCCACGACGCCGGCCCCGGTGTCGACGCGAAAACCGCCGAGCGACTGACCGACCCGTTCTACACGACCCGCGCCAAAGGCATGGGACTCGGCCTCTCCCTAGTGGACAGCATCGCCCGCCTTCACGAGGGCAGCTTCCAACTCTCTCAAACCCCTTCCTACCTGGGTGGCGCAAACGCCATCTTGCGCTTCCCCCTTACTCTCCCCCGCCAAGCCCGATGAGTAGCAAACTGATCTTCGTAGTCGACGACGACTCCCTGTCCCGTGAATTCCTRACGGAAGCAGCCCGCTCCCTAGGACACGATGTRCAGGCCTTTGAAAACGGCGCTTTGGCCCTCCAAGCCATCGAACGCCGAGTTCCCGACCTGGTACTGAGCGACGTTCGCATGCCCGTCATGGACGGCATTCAACTGACTCGAGCTATCCAGGAGAGGTTCAACGGAATGCCCGTCGTTCTTGTCACCGCCCACGCCACCCTGGAAACGGCTGTGGAAGCCCTGCGCCTTGGCGCCTT
Organism: Planctomycetota bacterium; assembly: GCA_016764635.1. Taxonomy (GTDB): domain Bacteria; phylum Planctomycetota; class UBA1135; order UBA1135; genus NORP259. The sequence continues at coordinate 22,457 of JAESRM010000005.1, read as the reverse complement.
GGACTTCCTGATCAAGCCTTGCACGCCGGACTCACTAGAAATGGTGATCAACCGCGTCCTGCGAACGGGCCAGCTCGAGCGCGAGAACGCTTACTTGCGCACCCAAGTGGAAGGCTCCAAGCCCGAAACCTTGATCGCACAGAGCCCGCCCATGATTCAGGTCTTGCGCACAGCAGCCCGCGTGGCTCGCTCGCGCGGCACCGTGCTTGTGACCGGCGAAAGCGGCACCGGCAAGGAGAAGGTCGCCCAGTACGTGCACCAGGCCAGCCCGCGCGCGGACAAACCTTTCATCAAGGTCAACTGCGCTGCGCTGTCCGAGTCCCTGCTCGACTCCGAACTCTTCGGCCATGAAAAAGGCTCCTTCACCGGCGCTTTCCAGTCCCGCGTGGGTCGCTTTGAGCTGGCCGACGGCGGAACCGTGCTGCTCGACGAAATCGGAGACATCTCGCCCGCCATGCAAGCCAAGCTTCTGCGTGTGCTCCAGGAAGGTGAATTCGAACGGGTTGGAGGCACTACGACACTCAAGGTCGACGTGCGCATCATCGCCGCCACCAACCGACGCCTGGTCGACGAAGTGGCCGCCGGTCGCTTCCGCGAGGACCTCTACTACCGCTTGCACGTGCTGCCCCTCGAAGTCGCACCCCTGCGCGAACGCCGCGAAGACATCTTGCCCCTGGCTCGACACTTCGCCGAGGATTATGCTCGTCAGAACGGAACGCCCACCCCGGCTTTCTCTGTGGAAGCCCAAGACCAATTGCTCAACTGGACCTGGCCCGGCAACGTGCGCGAACTCCAAAACGTGATCCACCGCGCGGTCATCCTCGGCAACCCCGGACACATCGATTGCGCCGACCTRCTCTTCGGCCCCGCCGCTGACGGTCAGCCCACCATGCGCCCCGCTGGTGAAGCCCTCGACCTGTACAGCTCCGAGTGTGCACAAGCCCTGGCCAACCACACCATGGCCAACGTGGAGCGCGTCGCCATCTTGGCCACCCTCGAATCWACCGGCGGCAACAAGACCGAAGCCGCCCGYCGMCTGAGCCTCACMGCYCGCACCCTTTCCAACAARATGAARATCTGGCGTCAAGCYGGATTGGTCGCCTAGGAAYCAGTCATGCAAATCAACGGAAGCCAAGGACAAATCTTGATGCGSCTGCTCTCRGCAGCAAGCGAACGCGCCAAGGTCATCTCGGGAAACATCGCGAACCAGAACGTTCCTGGATTCAAGCGCAATGTTTATGAGTTCGAAACCCTGCTCGCCAAAGAGYTGGARTCGAACAAACCGAACCTGTCCAGCATCCAACCGGAGAAGACYAAGGACTTGGAGTCCGAGGCCAACGCCAACGGAAACAACGTCAGCATGGAAGTGGAACGCAACGCCATGCGRGAGAACATGCTGCGCTACGAAATGTACGCAGCGATCGTCAAGGGCCGCAACGCTCTAATCCACGCAGCCATCAACGGAGATCGATAATTATGACTGGAATCMAAGGACTYTTTCAAGGCATGAACATCTCAGCCTCCGCCATGAAGGCMGAGCGCGCGCGGGTGGACACCATCGCCAAGAACATCGCACACTCCGGAACGACTCGCATGCCCGACACGGGCGAGCCGTACCGCYRTRMGSTSGYNGMWSKKCGYKMMYATKTRCRRGCNGCRATKNNGMCGGCGGCATGGATGTGGATGGTGTACGGGTCGACAAAATCGTCAAGGACTTCACAACTCCCTTCGAACTCATCAATGACCCGACGCACCCCGACGCGGATGCCGATGGCAACGTGCGCATGCCCAACGTCAACACGGTCAAAGAGATGGCCGAGCTGATCACCGCGCTGCGCGCCTACGAGGCCAACGTTTCCGTGGCCGAATCCTTCGAACGCATGGCTCAAATGGGCCTTCGCCTGGCCGAGTAACTCTAACCCCCTCTAAGCTATGAGCACTATCGGTGGAAACATGGGCCTGGGAAAGGCCAACATTGAACAGGCAATGCGCGCTATGCAAGCGCGTACGCAAGAGCTACAAGGCGGCGTCGCAGGCCAAACCCAAGCGACATCGTTCGACTCTGCCCTTACCAAGAACGTCACCGAGCTCAACGACTCCGTCAAAGCTTCAGAGAACATTCACCTGGACGCCATCAAAGGCGAACTGGACTTCCACGAGGTTGCAGGGCGCATCAAGGAAGCTCAGCTGAGCTTCAACTTCGCCATGCAGGTACGCAACAAGCTGATCGACTCCTACCGCGAAGTCATGCGGATGTCTGTCTGATCCTAAATCGCCATGAAAGACAACCTACAACTCATTTGGAGCATGCTCAGCAAGAGCAGTGCTGCCACACGCCTCGTCATTGCGGCGGGCGTTCTGCTCGCCATCGGCGTGGCCGGAATCTCCGCCTACCGCTCGGCCAATCCCCACATGGAGTTCTTCATCGGGGACCTGGAAAACCAGGATTTCACCCGTGCAACCAAAGCCTTGGGCGCAGCCGGCATCCGCTTCAGCGCAAACTCGAGCGGCGAGCCGTACACGATCTTCGTCGACTCCAGCAAGATCTATGAAGCCCATAGCGCGGTCGCCACCTCCGGCGCCCTCGACTCCGGCACCATGGGAATCGACACGGCCGGCGCATCCTCCGCATGGGAGTCCTYGGTCGAACGCCTCCAAAAAGCGGACGCACGCTACTGGCAGGAAGTCGAAAAGCAACTCACGAACCTCTACTGGGTTCGCTCCGCAAAGGTCATCGCCCGCAAACCCACCGTACGCATCCTCGGCCGCTCGCCCAAGCCRACCGTCTCTGTCATCCTGAACACACGAGGCGCACATCCCACGCCCGAACAAAGCCAAAACGTGGGCTCGATGGTCCGCATGGCCTTCAACGTGCCCGAATCGAACGTCTCGATCCTCGATCACAATGGCGCAACGATCTTCAACGGCCGCAGCAACGATCCACTCAGCAAGAGCCTGACCTTCCAACGCTCCTACAACAGGGACAAGACCGAGAATGCCCAGGCTGACCTGGACAGTATCTACGGCCCCGGCCTCACCAAGGTGCGCGTCACCAGCGACTGGTCCTTCATCCAGAGAGAAACCGTCGGTGAAACTCGCAACAAGGGAGCCATGCTTTCTGAGAGTATCAAGAAGTCCAAAACCCCCACCCCCTCACACGTGGGCGGCCCCGCCGGTTTGAGCGAGAGCTTCGGCGCTGCTACCACGCAACCCCTCGGCGGCGGCCCCGCACCTGCCACCAAGGACGACAAAGAGACAAGGTATGCAGTCGGAAGCGAAACGACCCACCTGGTGGAGAACACCCCCGTTCTCGAACACCTGAGCATCAGCCTCACGATCGACGAATCACTCAGAGCCCAAAAGGATGCATTGACCGACATGGTCAAAGCAACCGTCGGATTCCGTCTGGATCGTGGCGACTTCATGACAACCCAAACCGCACCTATGGTTGGAGTCGAGCGTGACGCGGATGGCGCCCCTATCGCTACCGCTCCGATCGAAGTTCCCGAGCCCCCCAGCGCCATGCTGAACACGCTCATGGAGCACGGTGTCGAACTGCTCGCTGTGTTGCTCTTCTTTGGATTGCTAGTGCGCTCCATGAAGCAAGCGAAAAGCTCKGGCWCTGCNGNGNNMAGSYSKMWNNCCMRSACCSGYRSCGGYGGCGGYATGACCCTAAGCGACCTGGAAGACGGGGAGATCGAAATCGACCCCAGCATCCTGGCTCGCAAGCACATCGAAAACCTACTCGAAAGTGACCCGGACCGCGTCAGCTCCTTGCTGACTCGCTGGGCCATGGGTGACGAGTTCTACGCGGAATCGAAGTAATGAGTGAGAACATCTCTGGATCCCAGAAGGTTGCCGCCTTCCTGCTCAGCCTTGACAAGGATGTGAGCGCCGACCTCATGCGCCGGATCGACCCCAAGGTCATCCCCGCGGTCGCCCAGGCTATGACCGACCTCGAGCCCGACATGTGCAGCGTGGACTCCGTGGACTTCATCTACGGCGACCTGGCTCGCACCGTCTACAAGCGCGCCGGAGTGCGCGCCCAAGACGAGTTCGAGCTGCACGACATACTGACCCAGACCTTCGGCGCTAAAGAAGCCGACCGCGTGCTACGCGACATCCACGCCCGCCGCCGCCAGGACCAACCCCTGGGTTTCATCGAGAACATTTCCACCGAGATCGTTTCACGGGTTTTGGCCGAGGAGTCCACCGCCATCGTGGCCCTGGTCCTAGCCCATGTCTCCCCGGCGGTTTCCGCCGCTGTCCTTAACTCCTTCGAAGAAGAAGTCGCCCTCGATGTGGTCAAGCGCATGACCTCAATTGTGCCCCCGGGCATCGAAACCATGCTTTCCATCGCGGATACCCTCCAGGCCCGCATCCGTCTGGCCGCCAGCATGCCGGCTCCCCCTGAYCCTGGCGACAGTTTGAAAACCATCGCCGATCTGCTGAACTTCTCCCAAGGCGAAGTCGAGAAGAGTGTCCTCACCGGCCTGGAAGACTTCAACGAAGAGATGGCCGATCAAGTGCGAGAGTTCATGTTCACCTGGAACGACCTGTCCACCATTGAAAAGCGCGCCATGCAAAAGATCCTGGCGTCAGTGGATACCAAAACCCTGGCCCTGGCCCTCAAAGGCTCCCCGCCCGAAGTGGAAGCCAACATCGTCGCCAACCTTTCAAGCCGAGTGAAAGACATCGTCGCAGACGAGCGCGAACTCGCCGGCCCCACCCCGCTCACCGAAGTGCAAACCTGCCGAAACGAAATCATGGTTGCGGTACGCGCCCTCATGGAAGCCGGAGAATTCAGCCCTTCAAAAGCTGGCGAGGAGATGGTGGAGTAATTGGCAAAGCACAAACTCAGCGTGGCGATTGCCCGCAAACCGATTGGAGCTGTCATCCGGCCCGTCTCGATCGTCCAGCTCAAAAGCGACCTCTTCAACTCGGACTTGCAAGCCGCTCGGCAAGCCGGATTCCAAGCAGGTATGTTGGAAGCCCATCAAAACGCCGCCAAGGCCATGGATTCCGCCGTCGACCGTCTTGACCAAGCCCGCGAGCAAGCCCTCGACGCGCTCAGTACTTCAACCGTTGAGTTGGCCGTTGAAATCGCGCGCCAGATCGTGCGGATCGAAATCCAAGCAGGCAACTACGACCTGGAACGCATCGTTCGTGGCGCCCTCTCCCAATCTGGCCTAGGCCGCGGGCAAGCCGTGATCCACGTCTGCCCCTCCGACTACAAGCGCCTTGAGGAAGTCACCTTCCGCAACGGCACCGAAGTGGAAGTAGACACAACCCTCGAGCCCGGCGACGTGCACGTTCAAGCGGCTCAAGGCCTGCTCGTCCGTGAGGTTTCCGAGTGCCTTGCCAGTGTGCGCGAACAACTCCTAGAGGACTTGGCATGAAACCGCTGATCGACATGGCCGCGTGCCAAAAGAGCATCCAAAAGGGTGTTCACGCCCGCTACCGTGGAGCCGTCGAACGCGTCACTGGTATCCTCGTCGAAGCCGTTGGCGTGCCCGCCGCCCTGGGTGAGATGTGCCGTATCCAACGCAGCGGCAACGACGGAATCGACGCCGAGGTTGTTGGTTTTCGCGGACACACGACGCTCCTGATGCCCCACGGCGACATCTCCGGAATCGCTCCCAAGCAACCGGTCTACGCCCTCAAGCGCGAATTCCAAATCCCCGTGGGCCCCAGCCTGCTCGGCCGATTGGTCAATGGGTTTGGCCGCGCCCACGACGGCGGTCCGGAAATCCATGAAGCCACCTGGCGCCGCGTACACGCTGAAGCGCCGACGCCCACCGAACGCGTCCCCATCCAGGACACCTTGCAAACCGGCGTGCGCGTGCTCGACGGCCTCATCCCCCTGGGTCGCGGACAACGCCTCGGCATYTTCGCCGGYTCCGGCGTGGGCAAGTCCACCCTRCTCGGCCAAGTCACCCGCGGCACCGAAGCCGACGTGATCGTYTGCTGCCTRGTCGGTGAGCGTGGTCGCGAAGTTCAAGAYTTCGTCGCTGAAGTCCTTGGCGAGGAAGGCCTGAAACGCGCCGTCATGGTCGTCGCCACCTCCGATCGCCCGCCCATCGAACGCCTGACCGCGCCTTTCACCGCCGTCACCATCGCCGAGTCTTTCCGCGACGAAGGCAAGAACGTCCTGCTGCTCATGGACTCGGTCACACGTTACGCCGCCGCCTCCCGCGAGGTCGGCCTGGCCGTCGGCGAGCCGCCCACCGTGCGCGGCCTTCCCCCGTCCTTCTTTGCCACCGTGCCCCAGCTCATCGAACGCATGGGCCGCACCACCCTCGGCAGCATCACCGGCTTGATCACGGTCTTGGTCGACGGCGACGATCCCAACGAACCCGTCGCGGACACCCTGCGCGGACTCTTGGACGGACACATCTTCCTCAGCCGTGACTTGGCTCAAAAAGGTCACTTCCCCGCTGTTGATGTGCTCCAAAGTCTTTCGCGCTTGGCACCCGTGCTCTCCAGTCCCGAACAACGCCAAAACGCCCAAATCCTACGGACAGATTTGGCCGCTTACCAAGAAGGCAAAGACCTGGTCGAGATCGGCGCCTACCAAGCCGGAACGAACCCAGCTCTGGACGGCGCGCTCATGCGCATGCCCGTGATCAACGCCTTCCTGCAACAGGACCCCCACGACATCACCTCCCAAGAAGAAACGGTTCAAATGCTTTCCATGGTGGCCCACGCCGGTGAAGAGGTGCCCCAATGAAGCGCAATCCCAAGCGTCTCAAGCGCATCTTGAAAGTACGCCAACTCCAAGAGGAGGCCGCGCGCGCTGCGTGGATCCAAGCCCAAGTGGTCGCCCGCGAAGCCGACGCTTTGGTGGAGAAAGGGCACCACAACATAGTTCTCGGCCAGGACTTCATCCGTGGCCARCAGGCCAGCGGTTCGATCAGCGGAGTCCTGAACAGCGACGCTGCCATGAAGCACCTGCACACCGCGCTGGCCCATAATGACTTCCACGCTGCTGCCCGCCATCGTGACGTGGATGCCGCCAAAGCCCCCTGGCTCGAAACCCGCAAGGCCGCTTGCGGCATGGAGAAGCTGGTCGAGCGCGCACAAGAAGAACACCGCATCGAGCTCCGGCTGAAGGAAGACCAAGCCCTTGAATCTTCCCTCGAAGCCCTGCTCACCCGTCAAACAACCAACAACCAAACGTCACAGTCCGCCTAGGACCCCAGTCCCATGAACAGAATCATCCTTATCGGCGCCGGCATCTTTGCGGCCATCCTCTTGCTCGTCGGCACCTTTGTTACGGCGGCTGGAATGCTGGGCGCGGACCTGCACGCGCTGCCCGTGGTGGGCGCCCTCTTCCCCGTTCCGGCGGTCGCCTCCCTTGACCCGGCTCTCAACGACATGAACACCTCCGTTGAAGAGCAGGTGGATGCGGACACTCGCTCCCCTGAGCAGGTCATGGACAACTCGGCCAGTCCCTTGCACGCCTTCTTGCTTCCGAGCCCCTGGAGCACGGACCAGCTCGAGGATTTGGAACGACAGCTCAAGACTCGCTTGAGCGCTATCACCGAGCGAGAAAAGGACCTCGAGAAGAACAAGGCCGACCTTCAAGAGAGCCAACGCCACCTCTCCGAGCTGCAAAAGGAACTTGAACAGGTTCGTAGTGGCCTGATCGAAGAGCGCGACGAAACCGTTGCCCTCCAGGAAGAGGTCGAAAGGGGTGAATCGGCCGCTGCAGGAAAACGCGTCGAAGGCCTTAAGGCCATGTCTTCGCTGTATCTAAATGGCGACTCCCAAGAGATGGCCGACATGCTGCTCAAGGTCTACCCGCCCGACGACATCGGCATCGTGCTTTCCGGCTTGACCCCCGAACGTGTGACTGTCCTGCTGCAAGGCATCAGCGCTTCCCAACCCGATGTCCTGAGCCTGGTCGAGTCGAGTTACCGGGCTGAAGCCACCAAATAGGTTTTCGATACGGTCCGGAGTTGACTCCCGCTTCCCGCCCGTGGGAGCTGGGAGCCTCCCCGGGACCCATTCCCACCATTTTCAAACATTCCACTCCATGCGCCGGGAATGCCCCATTCAGGGCTTACCCGCCCACGTCGATAAGTTCACCAACGCCAATCTTGGCCGCTAACCACCCTCATGGACCTTAACTCAATCATCGGAACCGTCATCGCATGCATGGTCGTGCTGGTGGCGATGGCCACAGGCCCGGGCGGTGTGGGTATCTTCATCGATGTGCCTTCCATGGCCATCGTTTTCGGCGGCGTGACCGGCGTGATCATGATGGCGTTTCCGAGCGATGACCTGAAGCCCTTCGTGAAGATCTTCATGGTGACGTTCATGCGCAAAATGCCGGTCTACACGGAAGAGATCGACCGCATTGTCAGCTACGCCAACCTGGCTCGAAAAGAGGGTCTATTGGCCCTGGAAACCAAACTTCAGTCCGTTGACGACACCTTCTTCTCAAAGGGCATCCAACTCGTGATCGATGGTTTTGGCGCCGACACTGTGCGCGACATCATGGAGCTCGAGGCTGATTGGGAAACAAAACGCCACGAAACCGGCGCCAAGATCATGGACCAATTGGGCGCCTTCGCGCCCGCCTTCGGCATGATCGGAACGCTCGTGGGTCTCGTGCAAATGCTCCAAGACCTTTCCGATCCCGACTCCATCGGTATCGGCATGGCCACGGCGCTACTGACGACACTGTATGGCGCCATGGCGGCCAACATGGTCTTCATCCCCATCGCGGGCAAGCTCGAAGCCGTCAAGAACCAAAACGGACTGCTGCGCAGCCTGATGGTCGAAGGCATCGTGGCTATCCAATCAGGCGAAAAACCCCAGTTGATCAAAGAGAAGCTCAAAGGCTTCTTGGCCCCCAGCCAACGTGACAAGGTCGAGGCCTAAACCATGGTAAAGGTCGAATACAACATGATCGAAGGTCCCTTGGACGGAGCGCCCGGTTGGGTCGCCACGTTCGTGGACATGATTTCGTTGTTGGTGACCTTCTTCATCCTACTGTTCACGTTCAAGAGCATGCAGGACTACGATTCATTCGCCTACCCCAAGAACATCATTGGCACCACCGGTGTACTCGATTCAACCGGGGGCCAGTACATCACCGCACCCGACGAGGACATCATGGCGGCCACCGACRTGCTGCGMGGCGCGGACACWCCCCACGCCCGCCCCGCSGAYGAGCTGCCGGAAAGCATAGAGGAAATGGGCAAGAAGCTCACCGAGGAGCACATCGAGTTCGATGCCCGCAACGTGCAGGACGGCATGCGCTTGCGCTTCGATGTGCGTGCAGGCTTCGCGCCTGGTTCAGCCACGGTCAACCCCGTCTTGCGCAARGCGCTGAATGAGATGGGTGAGGTCCTGCAGAACTATCAACACCTGGTTGTGGTCGAAGGCTATACGGATGACAATTTCGTGCGCACCGTGGGCATGCCGAACGCTGAAGCCCTTTCCTTAGCGCGGGCGCAAGCCGCTGCGAAGGTCTTGCTACAAGGTACAAAACTCTCACCCAAAGCGCTGCAACTCGCAGGCATGGGGTCGATCCCTCTCGAAAATCACAAGGGGAAATCCCCCCTCGATCGTGCTGCCAACAGGCGTGTTGAAATTCGCATTCTGTCCATGAGTGAACAGCGTGCAAAGATTCTGAAAGGTGGTTCACGATGAGCAAAGAAGCCGAGCAAGAAAAAGTCAAGGTGATCGATATCATCTGGCGCAAGAAAGGAGCTCCCTCCTACATGGTGTCTTTTGGGGACATGATGACGCTGATTCTGTGCTTCTTCATCCTGCTGGTTTCCATGGCGAAAGACCGCAACGCCGGCATGATGGCCAAGGGAATCGGTTCTTTTATCGTGACCCTCAAGAGCCACGGTCTCACCGGCGTGCTGTCGGGCGCCGAGAAAGATGAAATCTTCAACCAGGTCCGTCGACGGTTTAACCTTCCGCCCGAATCCGATCCGGAGCGCAGGACCGAACTCAACGAAGCCAGCACTAAGGAATTATTGCGTGCGGAGGCCTTGGAGTCCCTGCAGCCCCACCGCGAAGTACGCACCCCGCGTGTGGCCGCTTTCCGCCAGTCCGCCTACTCGCTCGATGCTGAATCGCGCACATACCTAGATCAACTGGCTAGCACGCTGCTGCCCCGACGCGGTCAATTGCTCGTGCTCGAAGGCCACGCCGACGACACCGCTCCGGGCAAGACCTCAGCCCAACTGGCACACACGCGCGCCATGGCCGTGCGTGAGTACCTCATTCAAGAACACAACTTCCCCAAAACGCGGGTCGAATCGCGGATTTGGCTCGCAGAAATACTGACCAACGGGGCCAATACGCGCTCCGTAGACGCTCGACTCGTCACTCCGAAGAAATAGCAGGCAAACACCATGGCCAAAAATGAAAAAGAAGAAGGCGAAGAAGGGAAAGCTGAAGAAGGCGACGGCGCTCCCAAGAAGAAGCTACCCATAAAGTTGGTAGGCGCTTTGGTAGGCGTTGTTGGCTTAGGCGCGGCTTTGGCCATGATGGCCATCCCCTCCGGACCCAAGGAAATCCCGCGCTACATCGGCCCGTTCTTCCATGATCTGGTCGACGAAGCCGTGGTCACCAACACCAAGGACGATCACTTCAAACGCTTCATCAAGTACAAGCCCCAGGTGGAGTTCTTCGCCTACGATGCTGAGTACTTGACCGCTCGCATGGGGGACAGCCTCTACATGGCTTGGCTGAATGACTCGTTCACCGGATTGGCCTCCAACAAGCGCCTAGACGAGATCTTCGAAGGTGCCAATCGCGAGCGCTTCGCCCAGGTGATTCGTCACGCCGTGGAACCCGTGTTGTTCCCCGTACACATCGGCACCTCCGATTCCCCCTTGGACTTGGACCCCGAAAGCGGTATTCGCCCCGGCGATTCCTACCGCCTGAGCACCTTCCGCGGGTCGTTCTGGAACCACACGCTCACCATCGACGCAGACGCCAAGACTCTCATTGTTGACGAAGGCAACCCCACTACGTTTAGCGGCGACGAACTAGATCTCAAGGTCCAGACCCCAAGTGGCGAATTCGTATATCTGGACGTCACTAGCATGACACCAGACTTCTCAGGAACTGTACAGATTGGCGTCAAAGGCCGTATCCGTCAGGTTTTCCTCACCAACATGATGGCCCAGTGACCGAAATCAGCGAAGACGAAGCCCAGGCCCTGCGAAATGTCGCGGGAGCCCCTGAGGACCAGGTCAAAAGCCTGGTGCTGGAGCGTAACTTCTCCCAGCCCCGTCGTCTTTCCGCTGACCGACTGCAACGCATCAGCCAAACGGTGGGAGCCTCCCTCCAGGACATCTCCAACACCCTGGCAGCTCCCCTGCGCAGCTTCTTCAAGCTGCAGGTCGGCTCTGTTTCAGAGGTCAGCGCCAAGGGCCTCTTCGACGATTTCGAAGCGCCGTTCATCGTGCTCTGCCTGAACATCGATGGGGCTCTAGGTTGGTTGGTTTGGGATGAAACCGCCGCTACCGCCACTCTCGAACAAATTCTGGCCGGCGAACTGGACCCGGAAGAAGAGGTCAAACCCCGGGTGTTGAGCCCCGCCGAGACCTGTGTGCTCGAGCAACTGCTCAACGACCTGGTGACCCCCGTCGGTAGATCCCTCGGCCTCAACGTCAAGATCGACAGCATCGCCCAGGACGAAGAAGAGCTCAAAACCTTGCGCGACTCCGGCCCCGACGCGGATGCTCGTCGTTTGATGCTGCACTTGGTCTTTGAGGGGCCCGGTGGCAACAGCGACCTGCGTTTGTATCTGCCCAACATCAACGAGGACGGGGACAACGCCCCCGAAGCACTCACGCGCAACGTGCCCGAGCACTTGGACACGGTCAAAATGGAGATGCGCGCCTTGCTCGGCAAGGTCGAAATCCCCCTGCGCGACTTGCTCTCCATGGAAGTCGGCGACGTCATCCCGCTCGGCACYGAAGTCGGCGGRAAAGTCAACTTCCTGGTCGAAGACCGCCYCGTAGCCCTCTGCGATTGGGGCCAAGTAGGCGGCTCCCTCGCCCTCAARATCACYGAACTCACCACGGAAAACCTGCAKTAATCCCCACCTGCACCCAACCCCACTCACCCCATGGCAGACCAAGCAAAAGACGTAGAAARAGCCGTCGATCAAGCCGTCGAATCCGTTTCTGATCAGCTCAACGAGCTCGGAATGGGCACCGTCACCGGCGACCCCATCGGACTCGAAAACCTGCTCGACGTACCGGTYAGCATCACCGTGCTYATCGGCACCACAAGCATGTCCCTAGGCGAMCTGGTMGNCCTCGGCCYCGGCTCGCTCATCCCGCTGGACCGCGAAGCCCACGAACCGGCCGACATYCTGGTCAACGGTAGGGTCATCGCCCGCGGCGAGGTCGTCACCATCGACAACACCTACGGCGTTCGCATCTCGCACCTCGAGAAAGACGCGTAGCCCGAAACACCAGCCACAAAATACAAGCACCCCGCGGATCCGTCCGCGGGGTGCTTTTTCGTACCGGTCTAGAATCGGGTGCCACGCACCTTACTCGCTAACTGAAACGGGCTGCCGAGAAGAACTCGGGGGTGAACGCGCTGACAGGTTCGCCGAGGATCATCTGCGCCATTCCTTCTCCGATGGAGGGGGCCAAGTGGAAGTCACTTCCCGAGAAGCCGACCACGATGARSWGSSSYYSGWKSYCSYGRRCRRKSYCGRCSATSGSGYSGTRGTCGCTGCTGACGGCGGTGTAGTGCGCCAGGGAGCCCGCCRTGTTCATGTCCTTGTAGATCGGCATGCGATTGCCCAGCGAGCTGACCGCCCAATCAAGGAACTCGGGTGAGGCTTGCTTGTCCAGGCTGGCCAAATCGTTCACGGGACTGAAAGCGCTCTGGCCCAGTCGCCCGATGCGGGTTTGATCGGTGTGGGGTTCGCAGTGGGCGTGGAAGCCGCTGCTCAAGTCGAGCAACACCGGGTGGGGTACGGGCTTGAGTTCGAGCGGATCCTGCTTGAAGCGCGTTTCGATGTCGGCMACGGGGCCGTCGAAAGCRTCCATGCGATCYTCWGCCGMCKGGTTCTGSGGCATRTCCAGCACGCACTCTTCACTGCGWACCACGGTCAAAGGCAGGTCGAGGCCCATCTTTGTCAGGATGGTGGCGGTCCAGGAACCCGTTGCCAAAACCACGTTGGGGGTTTCGAAATAACCTTCGCTGGTGTGCACGCCGCGCACCTTGCCGTTCTCGATCTCGATGTCCAGGTCCTGCACGCCCAGGCGGGTGGTCGCTCCGCGGCCTCGGGCCAGGACTCCGAAAGTCTTGATGGCTTTGGCCGGGTTTACGTAGCCGCCTTCTGGCTCGAAACGACCGACGGCGTCATCGCCCACCTCGATGCCAGGGCACAGTTGGCGAATCTCTGCAGCATCGACCCGGCGCACCTTGATACCGATGGAGGTCTGCATTTCCATGTCGGCATCCATTTGAGCCAAAAGCTCGGTGTCCGATGCGTCGACCACGCTCAAAACGCCCGTACGACGCAATCCGAGGGAGCGACCCGTGGTGCTTTGGATGTCGTGATACAGACGAACCGCGTCCCGGGCCATGCCCGCCACTTCCCGGTCCGAATAGGACTGGTGCACGATGGCGCCAGCTCTCCCCGATGATCCGGAGCCCAATGTGCCCTTCTCAATGAGGATTACGGGCTCTGTTAGGGGGTCACAGCGACTCGCGACCTGCATTGCGATGCACGTGCCCATGGCGCCTCCGCCAACGATCAATACCTTGCCTTTCATGGATTCTCTTTGCCCTTGAAGGGCTCTGCTCCCTACCTGGGAGGGCTCACAGTGTACTTGCCAGAGCATCCATCTTGAAGGGGGCGTCAACGCCCTAATATAAGGGGGCCCCGGACTCGGCTCCGGCCGGGGAGAGGGGATTCCCGATGGACGGAGCCGGAGGAGCCCGGGGCCTTGACCCTGTTTCCGAAAGGTGGGGGTAGATGGGGGCCAATAATGGTGAGAAACTGTGTGGCGCTCAAATTCCCCCTTCCAGGCTAGGGCCAAGCACCGATGACGACCTCCTCCACAGACCGTAAGACACGCCCCATTAAGGTGGGCAACCTGACAATAGGCGGGGGAGGCATCACCGTGCAAAGCATGGCCGCCACCCGCACCCAGGACCTGGAAGCCACCCTGAGGCAGATCGAAATCCTCGAAAGCGCTGGAGCCGACCTGATCCGCATCGCTGTGGACAGCAAGGCCGACGTGGTCGCCTTGGAAAAACTCTGCAAGGCCACCAAGGTGCCCATCTCCGTCGACCTGCAGGAGAATTACCGCCTGGCCGACGCGGTGGGACCCTTCGTGCAGAAGGTGCGCTACAACCCCGGGCACCTGCACCACCACGAAAAAGACAAAACGGCCCGGGAGAAGGCCCATTGGATCGCCGCGGTGGCCAAAAAACACGGCATGGCGATTCGCATCGGATGCAACGCCGGTTCATTGGCCCCGGAATACAGCGAGCGCTTTCCTGACGATGATGTGACAGCCCTGGTCGAGCAAGCCAAGGACCACTGCGCCTACATGGATGAAGTGGGCTTCACGGACTACCTGGTATCGATCAAGGACTCGGATCCGCGCCTGGTCATCGAAGCCAACGAGCGCTTCGCAGCCGCCCGACCCGATGTGCCCTTGCACCTGGGCGTGACCGAAGCCGGAATGCCGCCTGATGGCATCATCAAGACGCGCATCGCCTTCGAGCAACTCATATCCCAAGGCATCGGCGACACCATCCGCGTTTCCCTGACCGTGCCGTTTGAAAACAAGGGCCAGGAGATTGAAGTCGGCCGCCAAATCCTTAGCGACATTTCCAAAGGTCGCTTCCGCTCGGTGCCCAAGGGCTTCTTCGACGGATTGAACATCATCGCCTGCCCCTCATGCAGTCGGGTCGAGAATGAAAAATTCATCGAACTAGCCGAGCAAGTGAAAGAGGCCACGGCCTACGCCGCCGAGCACGACGTGACCATCGCGATCATGGGATGCCGCGTCAACGGCCCTGGAGAAACGGACGATGCCGACCTCGGTTTGTGGTGCGGCCCGACCACGGTCAACCTCAAGAAAGGCACTGAAACCCTCGGAAGCTACCCGTACAGCGAAGTTTTGCCCGCATTGCTCAGCGAGCTTGAGCGCATCATCGCATCATAGAATTGCGCAGGCCACAGGGGTGGCCTGCAGCTCCTCTATGAGCACGGCGGGGGCGACCTGCAAGAGGTAACCGCGCTTGCCCCCATTGATCAGGATGCTTTCCAGATCCAAAATACTGGCCTCCACATAAATGGGGATCGGCTTGAGCAATCCGAAGGGCGAGGTACCGCCCACCTGGTAACGCGTATGCCTCTGCGCCTCCGCCGGATCGCAAGGCGACACGGACTTGCTTCCAATCGCGCGCGCCAGGTTTTTGGTCGAAACCGTACGGTCCCCGTGCATCAGCACGATCAAGGGTTTGCCATCCGCATCCTTCATCACCAACGTCTTGATGATGCTGTGCTCCTCGCGACCCAATTGCCGGGCAGCCTCGGTCGTACCCCCGTGCGCTAGATAGTCGTAACTTCGTTCCAGAAACGACACTCCSACMCYTTTCAAATAGCGGGTGGCGGGGGTCTCGGAAGTGCGCTTGGCCATAGCCGCAGAATAGCGCGCCAACGGGCGGATTGGAGCGGGAATTACACCTTTGAATCCGGGACCACCGCTATAGTGGGAGGCATGCCCTTCCGTTTCCTGCACCTGGCCGACCTGCACGTTGAAACAGTTTTTGGAGGACGTCCCGAGGTTCGCAAACGCCTCTTGGCCGCGACACGGGAAGCCCTGCAAGCCGCCGTGGAACTCGCCCTCGAACAGGAACTTCACGCGGTCTTGATCGCGGGCGACGCCTTCGATGACGAACGCCTGTCACAGGAGGGAGCGGACTTCTTCATGGGCCAAATGCAGCGACTGGTGGACGCCAACATTCACGTGTTCTACGCCACCGGCAACCACGATCCCGGCTCCAAAAAAGAGAAGGCTTGCCAGTTGGGTTTTGTGGATGCGGTGCCCAGCGTGGGCCCGGGTGGAGGCTTGCATTTGTTTCGCCGAGCAGCTCCCAAGGCGGTCACGATCCTCGATGACGAGGGCGCCCCGCTCGCGACAGTCGTCGGTGCGGGACACAGCCAGGCCAAGGTCGAAAGCAACCTGGCCTCGAAATTCACCCATCCGGGAGGCTCTGTACCTGTCATAGGCCTGCTCCACACGCAGGTCGAAGCCGCGAGCATCTCCGAGGACCACGCCAACTACGCGCCCTCCCTGCGCGCGGACTACGAAGCCGCCGGACTGGATTATTGGGCCCTGGGCCATGTCCACAAGCGCCAACAGGTCTTCGAAGACTTGCCCGTGTGGTACTCCGGCAACCTGCAGGGCCGCAACGCCAAGGAAACGGGACCCAAAGGAGGCCTTTTGGTGTCCTTGAGAGCTGAAGAAGAGCCTGAGGTGCAATTCGTGCCCTTRGCCCCYGTGGAATGGCACCATCTGGTRCTCGATCAACTGCAGGATGTSAGCGACCGCAGCAGCCTGCTGGCCGCTTTCGAACGGGCCGCGCTCACCCTCGAACAACGCACTCCGCTGGCCTCCCAAGACCTGTGCGTGCGCTTCATTCCTACCGGCGCCTGCCCGCTCAGCGCGCTGCTCAGGGACCCGCACTCGCGCTTGGACTTGGAGGAGGAACTACAGGGCAACACGGACCTGCTCGAAGTGCAAATCCGGCCCAAGGACCTGTTTTCGTCCCGGGACTTGAGCGATTTGGATCGCTCGCCCAGCGTGCAGCGCGAAGCCTTGGGTTTGATTCGAGCCGCACAAACCGACGACGCTCTGCTGATGTCGCTAGCCCCGGACATTTTGCCCGGACATCTGGCGAGCGAAGACACGCCCGAAAACAAACTCGCGTACTTGAGGCAACGGCTCGCTGGTTTGGAAGAAGAACTGCTGACCCGCTGCTTCCTTCCGGAGGCCTGGCTGTGAGGTTCCTAGAACTGCAAGTCGACAACTTTGGCCCGCTCAAGGGTCTTAGCTTCGAAATGCATGCGGATATTTTCGTCGTTCTTGGACACAACGAAGCGGGCAAATCATCCTTCCACGCCGCGTTGGAATCCATCCTGTACGGATTCGAAGTCAACAGCCGGGACAARCACCCKCTCGCTCAATTCAGATCCGGCGAGGACTTGGAATTGCGTGCGAAAGTACAGTTGGACGACGCCACGATCATGAACGTGCGGCGGGTACTCATGGCCCAGGGCAAGCTCGAGATCATGGACAAGGAAGGGCAGGTCATCCACAGCTSGRSCAGCAACGGMCCCTTGCCGGCGATGCAATCCGTCCCTCGCAGCYTATTCCAAGCCGTGTATTCGCTGACCGCCAATGACACMGACATGCAACGYGACGACGTGCGTGGGCACATTCGCGAGCTTCTATTGGGTGAAACGGGCCTGCGCGGAGCGCGCCCCATCTCCCAGGTACGCGGCGAGGTAGAAGGTGACATGCTGGCCTTGTGGCGCGAGGATCAACGGGGCACGCCCGTTGCAAAAGACCTTCGCAAGCAACTCAAGCAAGCCAAAAGAGACCTGCGCGCGGCCAAACTAACCGACCGCGAACTGCGTGACGCCAAACTTGAATTGGAACGCTTGGGTCCCGAGCGCGATGCAGCCAGCCAAACCTTAGCCAAGCTGCGTGCCGAACTCGAACAACTGTCCTTCCGCCAAGAGTGGCGTGCTTATTTGGCCAAGAAGGCTGCGGTGCAGGACATCGACGAGCGCCTGGCTGACAGCCCTGAGGAATGGATCCTGGAAGGCCTCGCCAAGCCGCAAGCGATCGAAGCAGAGCGCGCCCAACTCACGCAGAAGCTCGCTGGGCCGCGGGAACGCTTGCAGCGTGCCGCGCTCTTGCTCACGGACTCTCAAAGCCTCTGCCTTGCGCAGGAAACGGCCATTGAAACGGTAATCGGGCAGGTGGCGGACCGCAAAGACCTCATGCGCACGGTCAAGACCGCCCAGCAAGGCCTCACGGAATGCACCTTGGCCTTGGACGCAAGCTTGCGGCGCATCGGAGCCGACGACCAGGCGCGCAAGTCCTTGTCGACCTTTCCGCTGAACACGTTGCAGGCGGACGCGGACCAATGGGACGCAAACAACCAGCGCTTCGACGCGGATTCCCTGGAGCGTGAAGCTTCCCCGATGTGGATCGTCGGCGCTTTGGTGGGCTGCGCGGGAATCGCCACGCAAGCGCTGCAAATGGGTCCCGCGTGGGTCAGCCTCAGCGCCATTGGCGTTGGCTTTGCACTCGCGCTGGCCTGTTTTCTGCACCCGACGCACGCGAGCCAGGATGCACCGCGCCCGGGGCTTCCCGCCAGCTCGAGAGCACTTTTGGCCAAACTAGCATTGCAGGAAGATGCGATTCGCACACCCCAGGCACTGACGCGCATCGCGGAGCAGCTTGAAGATGCGCAGGGTCACCAAAACGCGGCGCGCCGACACCTACAGATCAAGAAACAGGCCATCGGCGAGCTGGAAAGCCTCGAGTCTCGTTGGACGGATTTGGCTGAAGCCCTGGGCCTTTTGACCGAAGACTTGGAGACGCTCCCCAACAGATTGCGGCACGCCTTTAAGATCGCGGAACAGGCCGAGCGCGGGATCACCCAGGACAAGCACGAACGCGAAACGGCTCGGGTTCAGCTGCATGGAGTCGAACCCCTGTGGCAGGCATGTGAGAGCAAATTGCAGGCAACCCGCGCATTGCTGGCCACTGCATTTCCGGAGCTCGCCGACATCAATCAAGCCTTCGAAACCTGGGAAAGCGTCGGCCGCAAGCGCATTTCGGCGCAAGACGATCTGCTACGCCTGCAAGCTAGCCCCTTCTTTTCCAACCGCGATACGCAGGCGGACACTGTTGAGCCCCAGACAGCCCTTGAACCGAACGCGCTGCGCTCCTCCATCACAGCCCTCGAATTGTCCACCGAGGAGCAATCCATCCGCGTCGGCGAACTCAAACAACGCCTAGCCTCCGATCGCACGGCCCATGTGGCCCGGGCTGAAGAGTCTATCTTGGAGCTGGAAGGCCAACTTCAAGAGACTTTCGAACGTCGCGACCAATTGGCCCTACTTGGCAAGGTCCTCAAAAAAGCGGAAGCCTTGTACCGCGAAGAAAACGAACCGGACGTGCTCCACAAGGCCGGAAAATACCTGCGCGCTATATCCCAGGGACGTTACACCTCGCTTTCTTATCCGCCCGATGACGACGGCAACCCGGACGAGCGGGGCTTGCAAGTTTTGTCGGTGGAGGACGGGCTACGCGACGTGGCAAAACCTCTCTCGCGCGGCACGCAGGAGCAGATCTATTTGGCCCTGCGCCTCGGCACGTTGGATTACTTGGACGAAGGCCGCGAAAAACTTCCGCTGATCCTCGACGAAGCCCTGGTGCATTGGGATCACGACCGACGCGAGTCCCTATACACGGTCCTCAAAACCGTAGCTCAAAAACGGCAGGTCATTCTCTTCACCTGCCACGAGTCGTTCGCCACCGAAGCCGAAGAAGCCATGGGCGCCCGTTTGATTCAACTGCCCGACCGCAGCCAAACGAAGTCGTAGACCTGTCGGTGCCAAACGTCCTTTTCAGGCATAAAACGTTGCGACCCGGTCTCTTGGGGTCCTAAAACGACCTGGAGTGCCCCATCTTGATTCTCCCAGCAGACCGACCTGACTTTTGCAACACTAACGCGAGATTGGACTTCCTGCCCCAATCGCTCCGCTTGCCAACCCTGTCCAAAACCTAAGGCTCTCCATGCTCCGTCACTCCAAGGCCTCTTTCACCTTCCTCGCGGCTTGCCTCGCCACAACGCTGGCTACCGCGCAAACCGTCACGCTCTCCGCGCAACAAGACAGCTCGATCTACGAAAGCGCCACGGGCAATACAGCTAGCGGAGTGGGTGAGTTTGGATTCACTGGCGGCAACCGCAATGGGGACATTCGCCGCTACTTCATTCAGTTCGATGTGGCCGGGGCGATTCCCGCGGGCTCGACCATCACCGCAGCGCGCTTGGAACTTGACGTCGTTCAGCTTCCCCCTTCGGCTGTGTCGGGGCCCTATGACGCGCACCGCGCGACCATGCCATGGGGCGAGGGTCCCGCCGATGGATTCGGGCAAGGAGCCCCCGCCCAAACGGGTGACGCCACGTGGCTGCACACCTACTTCCCGGCCACCTTTTGGGCCACTGCGGGTGGCGACTTTTCGGCAACCGTCTCCGCCAGCGCCAACATGAACTCTCAGATTCGCCACACGCTGAGCGCTGCGGGCCTGATCCTCGACGTGCAGGACTTCCTGGACTTCCCCGGGAACAACAACGGCTGGCTGATCAAATCGCGTACGGAGTCACCCAACACCGCGCGAGGTTTTGCGGCCCGTGAATTCAGCCTGACCGGCAAACGTCCCACCTTGGTGATCGATTTCACTGCGCCTTCAGCCTTCCAGACCTTTTGCGATCCGGCCAACAACAACTCCTCCGGAGGACCCGCCGTCTTGAGTGGTAGCTTTGGTTCGGGTGTCGGTAGCGATCTACACTTGAGCGTCTCCGGCGGGCCTCTTCCTTTGGCCGATGGATCGCGCATGCTGGGATATTTCCTGGTTGGCAACATGAACAATGCGCCGGGTATTACCCTGAGCGATGGGCAGTTTTGCTTGGTTGGACTTGGTGGAAGCTTCGGTCGCTACAACGTTGGCGGAACTGACCGTAATTCTGTGGGTTTCTTCGACGCCACAGGCAACTTGCAGAACATCGTCGGCACTGGCGGCACCTCTGGATTTGGTTTCGATGTGCCCTCCGACATTGAAATTGCAGGCTTCGCTCCCACCACGATCATGGCTGGCGACACCTATCACTTCCAATGCTGGCACCGCGACACCGCCTCGGGCTCAGGACACTCGAACTTCTCCAATGGCCTGACCGTGGCCTTCTAAGAGACATCTCAAGCAAACTACAAGGGCAGCAACCGCGAGGTTGCTCTGCCCTCGCTTTGTTATTGGGGAATGCCACGGTTGAAGTCTTTGCCGAATGGAGCATCCAGGCTGTTCCGTGGGTCAAATTGAGTCTATGCTCCTCCAAGTTATCCAACCGATCCGATTCCGCACCGCTCGGGCTGATTTGGTGCTAAATTTGTCAATCCCACTGGGCGCTGCTGTCTTTGTATTGCCCAACCCCTTCCGACACCTATTCATCATGAATTTGTTCTCTCGAACAGCTCTCACTGCCTGTGTAGCATCCATTGCGGCCTCCTCCGCCGCTGCGCAATTCACTTCCATAGTCATTCCTGCCACGCAGGACAACACGCTCTACGAGTCCGCTACTGGAGCCAATAGCAATGGGGCCGGAATGTCCGGATACACCGGCGGAAACTCCGGCGGGAGTAAGCGCCGCTACCTGGTGCAATTCGATGTGGCTGGTGTGGTTCCTCCCGCCGCTGACATCCTGTTTGCTGAGCTTCGGGTCTATTGCATCAACGTACCTGGTGGAGCCACGAATGACACATACGAAACACACCGCATGCTCGCAGCTTGGGGCGAAGGGACCTCTTCCGGAAGCGGGGGAGGAGCGCCTTCGACCCCCGGCGACGCCACTTGGATTCATACGTTCTTTCCGGGCAGCAATTGGGCAACCCCCGGCGGAGATTTCGATCCCGTGGGCAGTGCTGGCGCTGACATCAACTCCTTTGGCTTTTTCACTCTCAGCTCCGTTGAACTGCGCGACGAGGTTGAAGGCTTCCGGGACAACCCTGCGTCAAACTTCGGTTGGATGATCAAGGCCAACTCGGAAGGAATCAAAACCGCGCGGGGAATCGCCAGTCGAGAAAATACAACCGCAAACCTGCCTCCGACCCTGCGTGTCGTCTACTCGTTTCCGGATACGGTCACTTTCTGTGATCCGGCCAACAACAACTCCACCGGAAGTCCGGCCGTTCTCTCTGGGAGTTTTGGTACTGGATTTGGAAGCGACCTGCACTTGGATGTGAGTGGCGGCCCCGTGCCGCTCGCGGACGGATCGCCCATGCTGGGCTTTATCCTAGTCGGCAACATGCCCACCGCTGGTGTTGCTGTTAGCGATGGGCGATTTTGTTTGATCGGTTCCGGCGGCTCTTTTGGTCGCTACAACGTGGCCGGTACCGATCGCAACTCTGTGGGGGTATTCGACGCTGCGGGCAACTTGCAAAACCTGGTTGGAACCGGCGGCCCTAGCGGATCGGGCTTCAACGTCCCTTCTGACATCGAACTCGCAGGCTCTCCGCTCACTACCATCATGGCGGGAGACACCTATCACTTCCAATGCTGGTACCGCGACACGGCTGCTGGATCGGGCCACACTAACTTCTCGAATGCCCTGACAGTGGTCTTCTAGGGGACCTCTCAATC
>JAESRM010000004.1 GCA_016764635.1 Planctomycetota bacterium | reverse complement strand
GCGCGCGCCTCGACGGAAATGAGGTTGAAGTCGACCGCGGCCAAGGCATACGCCTTGCCGTGGGTGATTCCATCCTCTTTGAAACCCGTGAAGGCRAAGTGTTTGAAGGCCGTGTCCTGAAAGTATTGGAACGCAAAGCCGTCGTTGAACCGGTGGACTCAAAAGTGATTCTGCCTCTTGGTACCCGTGGACACGCCCTAGTGCCAAAGTCTCGGTTCGTTAGGAAGCCGGAGGCGGATGCAGGACCGCAAGAGGATCCGAAGGCAGATGCTAAACCCGAGCATGAGCCCTGGCTGCGGTTGGATGACGAATGGACCTCCAATGATCCTTTGCTAGCGCGCATCAAGCCTTTGCGCCCAGATCAACGGGATCGCACTTTTGGCGGACGTTCCTACGGGATACTCGATCAGCGTTTTGACACGGAAACAGGCAGGTCGGAGCTGTATATGCGGACGGGTGCCGACATGTGGATGAGCAACCCGTTTGGGCTGGGTGGTGAAATACGCTTGGACATGGAAGTGAATCGCTTCAACTACGACCTGCCGGAAAAGACCGATGAGACCGGGTCTAACCTTAGGATAGACCGCGCGTCTTATGCCTGGGGCGGAAATCGCTATTCGGCAGAYCGCTATGAGGTRGGTCGTTTCCTGATGTATGGGATGCCTGAATTAGGCTTGGTGGACGGGGTTTCATTTGCCCGTAGACTTCCCAATGGTCACTCTTTTGGAGGAAGTCTAGGCGGCATGCCCGAACCCAATCCCAATCAGGATTCGGGCCAGGATATGCAGATTTCGGGCTTCTACCGTTGGGTAGCCGATGCGCGCGAGCGGTGGACTGCGGCCGTTGCGGTGCAGAAGACTTGGCACAACGGGAGTCAGGACCGGGATCTGATAATAGCCAAGACGGATTGGATGCCGGTTCAGGGCTGGCGATTCCACGGCAACGCATGGTTGGATATCTACACYTCGGATGACGYGGACAAGAGYSCSGGSCCGGAATTCACACAACTGTATATGTCCACAAGCAGGGAYTGGRGYGGAGYYAGGGGCGTGCGCGGGGTTTATAGYTTCCGCAARTACCCGTCSTTGCTGCGCAATGAATTCCAGGATCCCGCACCGGATACGGTCGATCGCGAGCATGTGCAAAGGGTCTCAGCAGGCTTCTGGCAACGTTTGGACGACAAGCGGCGCCTATCCCTGGACTTGGGTGCTTGGAACGACGAAGACGATGCTGGGGGCGACCTTGATCTGGGTCTAGACATCGAGGACTTCGGCCTAGAGAACAGCCGGTTGGGTTTGCACATTTTCCAAACCAATGGGGAGTTCTCCGAGCACTTGGGCGCGCGCGTCACCTACAGTCAATACGTTTCCGACAACCGCTGGAGCGTACTTGTGG
The DNA here is from genome assembly GCA_016764635.1 of Planctomycetota bacterium. GTDB lineage: Bacteria > Planctomycetota > UBA1135 > UBA1135 > NORP259. Next base: position 29,462 of record JAESRM010000004.1, on the reverse strand, counting down.
AAGCCACGAAAACCGTACAGGACGACTTTGATCCCGCTGCGGATACGTTCTACCAATATCGCGTGCGAGGTTCTTACCAGTTCCAGCTAGACGAGACCTGGCACATTTCAGTGTTCGGAGAAGACACCATCCTGGAGGATGACTCCTCCTTCCTGCTCGGCTTCCAGTTCGATCGGAGTTTCTAATGAAGGTTCAGGCGAAATCAATACTGTTCAAATCGCGTTGGCCATGGATGTTGGCAGTCTACGGGCTGATGGTGGCGTGCATGTCCATCGGTGGATCCGATGTGCGCTTGCATGGTTGGTGGCAGGGCCTGGGCCCGGTCATGCCCCACGATAGTTTTCCCGCGGACTGCAGCCTTTGCCATGATGGTGGCAATTGGCAGGGGTTGAAAGACGACTTTGAATTCGATCACGAGGCTCGCACTGGGGTGGCCTTGAGAGGAGCTCATGAAAAAGCTCAGTGCCTGCGCTGCCACAACGATCGTGGGCCCGTGCAAGTCTTCCAGGCCCAGGGCTGTGGAGGATGTCATGAGGATCTTCACGTGGGGCAGTTTGGCAATGCGTGCTCAAAATGCCACACAGAGGACAATTGGAGGCCTTTTGGCCAAGTGGAGCTTCACAACCAAACGCGCTTCCCTCTTGTGGGTAGGCACGCCACAGCTTCCTGTCGTGCATGTCACCTGGGGAACGAGGTGGGCCGCTTTACGCCGATTGATACGGCGTGTTTGTCCTGCCATCGAGCGGACTTGGCAGCGACGGCCAATCCAAACCACAACGGGCTGGGTTGGGTCGATCGCTGCAACAGATGTCACATTCCGACAACGTGGCATCAAGCCCAGGTTGCGCCATAACGGGAAAGGCTAAGGGTTTGCTGGGGGATGGTCGAAAGCCGCCCCAGTCCTCCCGAGCTGCAATGGCGCGATTCTCGTCGTGTTGCAATCAGGGAGGTGGGGGATGAGTTCATTGGGCCGGTCTTGGGGGGATCGAATGCGCAGATTGATAGAGGTGGAGTTTGTGAAGCGTGGGAGTCACGCTCTCGCTGGAGTCTTGGTTCTAGTAGCCGGGCAATTCGTGGTTGGGTGCTCTGGCAACACAGGTTCGCTGGTTGCCACAGCGGAATCGTGTATGCGATGCCACAACGGATCCTTGCACGATGACTACACCGGTCCGGGCATGGAAAACCCGCACCCTGTGGACGGGGTCGCGACGATCCTTTGTACGGGCTGTCATGGTGGAGACCCGGACGGAGCGGATGCTCTGGCAAGCCACATCCCGCCTCCGCCGGAAATTGGTGACAGGGACAACCAGGACAACAATGCGCACGCGTACTTCAATCGCTTGACCCAGACAGGTATAGACCGTTTCCCTGACTATCAGGTGAGCGGGGTCAATTACACGGCCTTGGATTTCTTGCAGTTTATCAACCCTGGCGATGCGCGGGTGACAGTGGGTGGGCGTGGTTGCGGCGAATGCCACCAGGCCCATGCGGAAACATTCTCCCAGAGCATAGCCACCACAGGAGCGGGTATTTTCTCGGGAGCCGCTTTCGCGAGTGGCGCGGAAAATGAGATACCCGCGAACCAGGGGCTTTGGCAGGATACCGCTGCGGATCTTGGTTTCCGTGCGATCGTCAATAACGACTACGTGTTTGATGCGACGAAGGTGGGCGCAGTCCGTGAGCTTGTCGAATTTCCGGTATTCAGTACACGCAATGTGATCGGGCCGCGGAGCCTTCACAACAGCAACGATTACCTGGCTCCAGATCTTGCGGATGACGTCCTGGCCAATGGTCAGGTCGTGACCGATTCACCTTTGGATGACCTCTATCACGAGCAAACAGCTTTCACATGTGGCGATTGTCACTATGGAAGTTCAGGTGCGAACAACCGCTATGGTGACTACAGGTCGGCGGGTTGCTCGGCGTGTCACATGCCTTATAGTTTGGACGGCGTTTACCGTGGAACGGACCCCAATGTGCGACGCGATGAGCCTGCGGATCCGGACAACATCCGGGCCCCGGAGCGGCCGCACGTGAAGCGTCACTTGGTCACGAGCATTGCGAAGACTTTGCCGAGCGGAGAGCAGGTTCAAGGGATCAACGACTATGCCTGCGCTGGATGCCATCAGGGCTCCAACCGTACGGTCATGCAGTTCTGGGGAATCCGTCTAGATCAGAACCAGGACGTTCGTCGGGGCAATCAATACCCGTCCAATCCGGTCAGCTTCCAAACCACATCTGGCGATCCTAGGCTCTTCGATCCTGTGGTGGGCAACAACACCTTCAACGGGCGCAACCGGAATCAATACCTCGTATTTGAGGACTATGACGGAGACAACCGGGACGACACCCCTGAAGACGTTCACTATGAAGCCGGCATGGCTTGCATCGATTGCCATGGCAGTTTCGATGCCCACGGCGGCAACGTGACCGATCCTGACAGCGCGGATATTTATAGCCGCATGGAACATGGCGTGGCTATTCGGTGTGAGGATTGCCATGGAACGGCGGATGCTTATGCCATCACCGCTCCAGGTCTCAACTACGCAGGTGAAACGGTGGACCTCGGTGTGGACAGCAAGGGCAACCCGCTCAAGCATGTTGTTCTAGAGGGTGACGGCAACTACTACATGTACAGTCGTTTGGATGGCGCCAAGCATTACTTGGTGCAAACCAAGGACACGATTGTCGATGTCGGCAAGACCCATCCGTTCACCGGAGACACGATTTACAGCCCGAAAGCGTCCTTCTGCATGGGCCGCAATGATGGCCAGGCTTCTACGGGAATTGGACCTCAACAAACGGGCAATGGACCCAATGGCTTCAGCCATGCGGACAACATGAGTTGCGTGTCTTGTCACGCTTCATGGACCAACAACTGCATCGGTTGTCACCTGGCCGGTGAGTACAACACGGGTAACAACTTCAGCAACATCACCGGGGATCGGATCGTGTTCCGCGAGACCGATGCTGACTTCGTGTACCAAAGCCCGTTGTTCTTCCAGTTGGGTATCGACACCGAAGGCAAGGTCTCTCCGATGAGTCCTAACACGGAAACGTTCTTCAAGTATGAAGACCGCAACAACGTGGAATCGCAGATATTTGCCTTCTCCGACAGGAAGGGCAAAGGCGGGGACCGAGGTGCCGGACCCTTCCCAGCGCTCTCCCATAACTCGATGATGCCGCACTCGATTCGAGGCAAGGTCACGGCGACCCAGGAGGGGCCGCGCTATTGCGTGGCTTGTCACCTGACCGACGAGGGCATGGCGAACTATGGGGCTGAATACGCGGCTCTAAGGGCGGCTCTGGCGGATCCCAATCTCACGGGGTTGGACACAAATCTCTTCCAAACGTTGAAGACTCATATCGGCGAGAACCCGGGCAATCAACTCAACTCTCCGCTCTGGGTGCACATGGTTTCTGGGCTTGGATCGGGTCTGTTCCTCTTTGATCAGAATGGTGCGGCGGTCAATCCGCTGGACCAAAATGACGATCGCGTGGGATCCAATGGCGTGGCGCCAGCCACCACCTTCGATCTAACCAATGTGGCCTACAACTTGGATCGCATGGTGGAAGCGGACGGTAGCTCAAACAGCTCGAGCAACCACCCCATGCAGCAAGCGGGCGTGGGCACGGTCCTGAGGCTCGGTGCAGACAACCCTGACATGTCAGGTCCGTTGGGCAGTTCTTTGATCGAGAAGCTCACCGATCCAGTCACCGGCATTGTGCTGGACTCCTGGATCGATGCGGACGGCCTCTTGGGCGGCAATGCAGGCAACTTTGTGACGATCCCCTAGGGGTTCTTATGGGCTGCGCAGGGTGCCTGCTAAGGTGTGGTAGATTGTCTAAGGCGACGCGGCTCCCGGTGGGTCGCGTCGCCCGTTCCAACCTGCCGTACCCGAGGACGAATCCGTATGTTTGAAGCGATCCTAGACTTCTTCCTGGAGGCCATCCACGCCATCCACCCCAAATTGTTCTGGCTTATAGTGACTTGCCTGATCGCCGGAGCCGTGTACATCATCATTTGATAGGACTGGCATCAACCGTCGACAGCAGTGGAGTGAGGCTTGCTAAACTACGGCATGCTTCTGACTTTGTTATTGACCCTCGTATGTGCAGCGCCTCTTACCCGCCAGGAGGGTGACGATGGAATTAGGTTTGCTCGTAGCGTATTGGCGCTTTCAGACTTGGACGGCGACGGGGTCTGCGAATTTGCTGTGGTTGCTCCGGCTTCGATGGGCAGCTCGGCCTGCTCTTTATGGCGTAAATCACCTGGCCGCGTTCTTGTGTTGTCCGGAGCCACCCGCAAGGTGATCCAGACATGGAAGGGGGAGCCGGGGCTACTCCTGCTCGGACACTCGTTGCAGGCTGTCGGGGATGCCAATAGAGACGGAGTGGCTGACGTTCTCGTGGGGTATGAGCGTGATTGCCAGTTGGATTTGCGGTCGGGTAAGGACGGTAGCCTCCTGCAATCGTTCGACAGCCCAGATAACGGGGTGCAGCCTTTCGGAGATGTCGATGATGACGGGCTCGGGGATTACGTTCTCATGTGCGTGGGAGGGCTAGAAGTGTGGTCGGGCAAGGGAGCTCGTGTTTTGGTTGAAAAGGCAGCCCATGGGGTGAAGCCCAGGACCGTTTTGCTTTCCGAAGGTGAGCAGCCATTCGCCCTGTTTGCGATCCCAAACCCCGGTAATTCCGGAATGGGCGAGGGCGCTTTCGGCTATGTGTCAGCTTTGATGGCGGACGTCAGCGGGGATGGAGTCTCTGACTTACTGATTGGAGACCCCTTGACCTTTTTCTACACCACACTTCGCGCCTATTAGGGGAAGGATGGTTCGGAGCTGTGGAGTCACGCGCACCGCGACGTGGGGACCGTATCAGGATTGAGTGTTTCGCTGTGGCAGGATGGTGACGGGGTTGGGATCCGGGAAGTCTTGGTAGGCACGTCCCATTGGCATTGGACGGGCAAGGTATTCGCTGGGGGAAGTGTTCGCTTACTCTCTGGGAAAACGGGCGGGGAACTTTGGGTGGTTTACGCAGAGGATTTCATCGATACGCGTTAGGCGGAACAGGGGGCAATTGAAAGACTGGATTGAGATAGAGCCCCGCTCGCAGTGTTTTGACTGCGAGGGGGGCTCCCTGTCGGCGATTGTCGAAAGACTTAGCGCACTACGATACGCGCCAGATTGCCGTGGTCTTCGACCGTGGCGATGTTGTCCGCTTCGAGCCATTCGTAGATCGAGTCGAGCGGTACGACAAGGCCCATGTGGGGCACGATGGTCGGGCGTATGTTGCCGTGGGTGTAGATCTTGGAGAAGACCCCCATGAGGTGGTTGGAAGCTGCATCGTAGATGCCTCCACCGGAGTTTCCGATGTAGGTGGGAGCGCTGATCATCCAGTAGCGACTGCCATCGATGGTGTGGTCCAGGTCCGCGATCTCGCCCGAGGTCGGGATGGGGTCGTTGCCCAGGGGGCAGCCCACAGCGTAGATCGAATGGAAGATGCGGCGGCTTTTCAAGTAAGACCGTGAAGCTAAAGTCGCGCCATGCGGGACTTGGAGCTTATCTACGAGCACCAACAGGGCTGCGTCGATCTTGGCGTTCTTGCCAATGAGATGTGCCGTGCGGAATTCGGTGCTGCCATCTGCGAGGAATATCGTGATTGGAACCGCGATGTCCTCCGGGTCGAGTTTGTCCGCGAGGATGTCGCGCACCACGTGCCAAGCCGTGATGACAAGCGTCTCGTAGCCGGACCCATCCGGCAACGGAGTGGATTGCAGAATGACTCCGCTGCCGACRGTGGTGTCTCCGGCCARCTGCACGGTGGGAGCCACGATACGGTTCCAGCGGTGGCCCACCTCGGATTCGATCGAGTTCATTTCGCCCACGATGCGGTCCAGGTCTAGGCGCGTGGTTTCGACCARGTTKCGCGTGGAGGTCATGGCTTCCGTGAGCCCCGTGACGTTTTGCTGYACGCCTGTTTCGAGCGACTCGAGACGTTGGTCAAGATTGAGCCGAGCGAGAACGAGCTGCAAACTTTCGATGCGRTTGCGTTCCTCTTYYAGCGAGGCTGTSGCYTCCYTAAGRGCRCTTTCTAGGGAGCCYTGYACGTCWGTYTTCTTGTTGCGSAGCTGATCCAGTTCGCTCGTCAGYTGGCTGACCGCTTCMGACCAACGGCCCTCCGCCAGGTTCATCTCGGTCCGCATCTCYTGGATTCGCGATGGGATCTCGTGCCTGGATTGGTCGAGTTCTTGCAGGTTGCGYTCCATGGTTTGGACGCGGGTCACRCCCATGGCGCCAATCACGAGCAAGATTGCTARGGGGATATAAATTCGCTGCATATGCCAGCCTCAAAAGGGGGGTAGAGAAGGYCGCGGGYRATATGCGACTTCCTATGGGGTTGAGGTGGTATCGCCAAGTGGGCGGGGGTATCTTGAATGCAACTTCGAAACCGCTTTCCACATTGTTTCACAGCCTTTCAACGATCTCGAAACGGCCATAAGTCGTGTGGTATACATGCTTACTGATGCATGTGGGGCAGGTTATCCACAGTCCCTTTCAATTATGACAGGAGAGGCTTGCCCCAGGTTGAARCAGSGGYMGYYGRGRSSNGMCWWWRNCCMAKRSGGRNTCAGCGCAGGCGRCGKATCTCSACAATCAAATCGCCATCCTCGATCTCTTCAAGGGTGCTCCAACCGCTCAGCACTTGGCCAAACAATGTGTAGCGAGCGTCCAGGTGTGGAGTCGGGCGGTGGGTGATGAATATTTGGTTGCCACCCGAGTCTGGGTTTTGGTTGCGCGGCATTCCGAGCGCGCCGGTGGCGTAGGAGAGCGGATTGAATTCTTGAGCCAATGAATCTTCGGGTCCACGCCAGGTCCCGGATCCGTTTCCATCTCCTCGATAGCAACCGCCTTGAACGACGAAGTCGGAGACGACCCGGTGCCAAGTCAAGCCGTCGTAGTGACCCTTAGCAGCCAAGTGCAAAAAATTGTGCACGTGGGTGGGAGCCGCGCGCGGGAACAGTTCGAGCACGAGTGTGCCGCGTGTGGTTTCGATAGAGACCCTGGGATTGCCCAAGTCGAGGTTCAGGGCCGGGGCTATTTCAGGAGCCAGTTGGCTGACTCTTGCGGGTTCGCCGTCAGCGGGGACTTCTTCGCCTCGCTTCACGAGCTGTTCGGAGGCTATTTGCGCGACATAAGGATCCGTGTCAGACACAGCCACGCGCAGGAATGCGATAGGCGCTGAGCCTTCTACTTTGGCAGCGGCTAGCAGTGCGTTGAATCGTACCTCGGGGCCCACGTCTCCGGTGGCTCGATCATAAGCTTCTACAAGGCACGTTAAGTCTTGGGACGTGACTTCCCATCCCGCCAAGACACCGATGGCCGCCAGGGAAACGCCGTTATCGGCATGTCTGCATAGTTCTCGAATGCGTGCGCGTGTGCTGCTGTTTTCGAATTTCGCGAGTCCCTCGACTGCGCCAGCGAGCACCTGGGGGTGCTTGTCGTCTAGCAGAGAGTAGAGAACGCCAAGCCCTTCTTTCGCATTGAGGAATTCCGCAATCTCGGCGGCCGAACGGCGCTGCCTATAGTCGCCGGATCGAGCCCATTCACGCACTTGGGGGATGCTTGCAATGGGCTTGAGTTTGACCATGACCTTGAAAGCTGCCCGCCGAACCATGGGGGAAGGGTCCTGGGTGAGGGCGCTGGCAAACTCCATAGAACGCGGGTCCTTTTTGAGGGCTAGCAAGGCAGAGGCCCTTACGTGCTTGTTCGTGTGTTGCAAGACGTGGTCACGCACGTGGGGCGGCAAGCCTTGCTCGAGTGTCTGCAGGCCACGCAGTGCTTCGGTGGCAACGCGCGCATCGGTGTGCATGGCGGAGCGGGATAGGGCTTCCATGAGCACTTCCCCTTGTTTTCTGCCGCCAGCGGCCTGTTCCACCACAGCCTTGACGGACCGGGCCAGCCCGAGGGTAGCGAAAAGGTGTTCAAGGGCAGGCGCGTCGGGCTTGGCAAGGGTCTGTAGGAAAGGCAGCCAATCGCTGCGAAGCTCCGTTCGCCTGGCCAATGTGAAGAGCGCCATCCAGCGTGCTTCTTCGGCACCGTTGCTGGCGACGGCGGCGAGGCCAACGCCTGCAGCGGGCCAATGCGCCGCGGTCTTTGGCCAGTAGAAAATGGCCTGGCATGCGGCCTGCTGTGCGGCAGGGGCAGTATCCCGTAAGCCTGCAAGGACGGCCTTTTGGAGTTTGGAGTCATCCAGCCGGCCCATGGCCAACCAGACCTGTGCGCGAACGTCGGGGTCCTCATCGCCGGCTGCCTCCATGAGGATTGCGGCGCAGGAAGTGTCCCCACGCAGTCCGAGGGCGAACGCTGCAGCCTGGCGGACCGAGGCGTCATCGTCATCGAGCGCTACCTCCAGGGCTCTGGTCACATTTCGACCATACTGGGCGAGAGGCATGCGCCCCATGGCCACGGTGGCCTGCTCTCGAACCGAGGTCGAATCGTGTTGAATCAGGGTCTGGAGGTATCCGCCGCCCGTGTGCTTGGCTTGTTCCAGGCGGGCGATGTTGCGGTGAATATCGACGATCGTGAGCCCCGCGGGGGCCCGGGTGGTCAGTTGGGTCTGCTGTCCCTGGTCTTTAGGGGGTGACTTGATGGCGTCGGAGATAGCGTCCAGGCTATTACAACCGAGCAAGGTCAAGGTTAGGGCAAAAAGGATCGTGCTAGTCGGGGGTGTGGCTCGTCGCATTGACGTATTATGGGCCCCACGGTTCCGACTATGCCAGGGTAGATATCCAGGCTCGGATCCCCCCGAAAACCCCAAGCACAACGCAACCGCTTACATGGCTATCTCAACCATCCCCGAAGCCCTCGAGGATCTCCGCCAAGGCAAAATGGTCATTCTGGTCGACGACCCCGATCGCGAGAACGAAGGGGATCTGACCATGCTGGCCCAGTTCGTCACCCCGCAAGCCATTAATTTCATGGCTCGTGAAGGGCGTGGATTGATCTGCATGCCCATGTCAGGGGCCATTTGCGACCAGTTGGCGCTTGAGCCCCAGACCCGGGACAATACCAGCTCCTTCAAGACAGCTTTCACGGTGTCCATCGAGGCTGTAACCGGTGTCACGACAGGAATCAGCGCTGCGGACCGCTGCCGCACCATCCAGGCGGCCGCTGCTGCGGACGCCAAGCCCTCGGATCTCAACCGGCCCGGTCATATCTTCCCCTTGCGCGCCAAGGACGGCGGTGTCCTGGTCCGGGGAGGTCAGACGGAAGGTACCGTCGATCTTGCCCGTATGGCTGGATCCCGCGAGGCCGGTGTGATCTGCGAGATCATGAATGACGACGGGACCATGTCTCGCATGCCCGAGCTCGAGCAGTTCGCCAAGAAGCACGAACTCAAGATTTGCACCATATCCGACCTGATCACCTACCGGCGTAAGACTGAAATATTGGTGGATCGCATCGCGCAAGACATCCCGATGCCGACGCCTTTCGGTGATTTTCAGATGCATCTGTTTAAGAGTCAGCTGGACGGGAAGGAGCACATCGCCCTCACACGGGGCGTGCCGACCACCCAGGAGGGCCAAATGCCGCCGAAAATGGGTGAATCTGCCCATGTTCGGGTCCACTCCGAGTGTTTGACCGGGGATGTGCTGCACAGCTTGCGCTGCGATTGTGGTCCCCAGCTGGACGCAGCCCTGGAGATCATTGGTAAGGAGGAATTTGGAGTGCTGCTCTATCTCCGCCAAGAGGGACGCGGCATTGGCCTTGCCAACAAGCTGAAGGCCTACAAGCTCCAGGATGAAGGCTTGGATACCGTGGAAGCCAATCACGCATTGGGCTTCTCGGCAGATCTCCGTGAGTATGGTATCGGGGCTCAAATACTCAGCTATTTGGGTGTAACCAGCATGCATCTGCTGACGAACAACCCCAAAAAGATCCACGGACTTTCGGGCTACGGAATCGACATCGCGAGCCAGAAGCCCTTGGTTATTGAGCCTAACCCTAGTAACGAAAGGTACTTAAGGACGAAGCGTGACAAGATGGGCCACACGTTTGACTCGGCTTGTAAGCATGGCGGTTCCTGAAGGGACGGCTCATCCCCCAAAATAGTCGCTCCTCGCGAATTCCTGTGGAATAGGAACCAGACTGGCCCGTCAAAGCGGCCGTTATGGGACTGATACGTATGGAAAGAATCGAAGTGAACGACGAAGAGCTGGTTCGAGATACTCTCGAAGGCAGCCGCGAGGCTTTTCAGATCCTCGTAGAAAGRCACCAGAGCCGTCTTTTCGGCCTGGCTCGTCACTAYGTCCGCAATCAGGCGGAGATGGAGGAYTTGGTGCAGGAGTCGTTCCTYAARGCGTATTCGCGCCTTTCGAGCTTCCAGAGCCAAGCCAGYTTTTAYACYTGGCTGTAYCGCATCACCAAGAACACCATYCTGGACTACCTGAAGCGCAAAGGGCGCTCTCCGGTYCAGGCCATGGARGATCCTGAAGAGGTYYTRGGTGGAGCGACTGGRGCGGAAGGGCGGTCRAGCCGCTTGCCCGCWCCCGACGCTCAACTKWTGACCTCTGAAGTGGTGSAAATCACCCGTGACGTACTGCAGGAGCTMCCCGARATTTTTMGGGAYGTGTTGATCCTGCGKGAACTGGAGGGCCTCTCKTATGCGGAGATCTCCGARACCYTGGGCGTSTCKATYGGAACYGTGGAATCACGGATYTTYAGGGCCCGGGCGAAGTTCAAAGACAAGCTGATCCAAAAGCACCCCGAATTTGTGGAGGGACTGTAACTATGCGWTGTGAACAATCTGARAGATGGATTTCTATGGGAGCCGATCAGGAGCTTTCAGTGCAGGAGGTYGGCCTTTTGCGCGAGCATCTAGGCCAGTGCACCCCTTGCCAGGCTTTGGCCGATGAGAGCCGGGATTTAGGCCGTTGGTTCGTGACTGCGCCCCAGGCACCGGTTCCGGCCGGATTTGCCGAGCGCGTTGTGGCTGCAGCCTTCGAAGCTCCGGTTGACGTAGCCAAAGGGCCGAGGGGCCTGGTTCAGGGTGGCACGGTCAGCGCTGCGGAAGCGGGCGGTTCCCGAATGCAGGGTTTTGTTCTGCAGTTGACCGCGCTGGCGGCCCTCCTCCTAGTGGCTTTGGCCTTCGCTCTAGCGGACAAACGAGCCTCAGAGACCAACGATTTACACGCGGATCCGACCTCGATTGAGAGCGTGATCGAGGGCTTAGATCAGTTGAATTCCGAGGAAGCCAAGGGCTTGGAAGCCGATTCCTCCAAGGATGAGCTCGAGCCGTCCAAAACCCAAGAGGATGGCAACTAGTGAAGGAGCGCCTTTGGGTGGTTGGGTTGGCGGGCCTCATGTTCCTGTCGGGCATGGCTTTTTCCCGCCTATTGGACAAAAAAGGGGCGGAAGATACGCCTTATGAGTCCTTTGCGATCAGGTTCGAACAGGAGTTCGAATTGTCCAAAGAACGCTCCCATTACCTCCGAGAGTTGCTTCGCTTCCACTATCAAAACCGTCGCCGTATCGAGGAGCGCCACAAATCCACCTTGGAYACCCAACTGGGCCGAGAATTGGATGAGGAGCATCAGAAGTTTAAGACCCGCATTCGTGATAAGGTCTTACCCCCGCACCAGCGCGAGCGTTTTATTCAACGTTTGGCTGGCACCGAAACCCTTTTCCCAGCACGCTGACAGATGGCACGTTCCTGCGGCCTACGAATGGGACCCCGGCGATTTGAGCTGGTGGTTCTCGAAGGCAATTCMAAAAAGCACACGATCATCGCCTACTACGCTGGCGAGTTCGACCCGAATGCAGAGGACCCCGCAAGTCATGCGGTGGACCTCCTGAAGGATGCCGCTAAGGCACACCGTATCCCTACGGACAACCTGGGATTGGTGATCTCTAGCGGTTCGAGTTCGTTCCGTCAGCTGACCTTGCCATTCTCCGACCGCGCCAAGCTTGAGCAAGTCGTCAAGTTTGAGGTGGAGGATGACCTGCCCCAGTGGAACATTGACGAAATTGTGGTCGACTACCATGTGCTTGAAGAGACCGAAAACTCTTCTAGCTTGTTGGTGACCGCGGTACCCAAGGAGGACCTGAAAGCCACTCTCAGCCTACTTGAGCGCGCTGGCTTGGAACCCCTTGAGGCACAGCTCGAGACCTCTGCGATGGTCAATGCCGCAACTTCGGCGGACATGTGCGGAGCCGAGGAAGCGCAACTGCTCGTCCATGTGGGCGATCTAGCCACTTCTGTGGTTGTGATGGACGGGGGCACGATTCGCGAGATGCGTGTCATCCACATCGGAGCCTTGACCCATGAACACGCCCTAGTTGCTGAGAATGCGGCAGAGAGCTCTGAGGATGAAGGCGAGGGCGCCGCAGCTTCCCCCGCCAAGATTGATCCGGTCGAGGCCAGTCGCCGCGTGGATCAAGCCATCAAACGCATACGCCGCGAACTGGGACGTACCCTTTCAGGCGCAAAGACCACCTTCCCGATCGAGGCCATCCATGTCTGTGGTATCGACTTGCCCGGCCTGGTAGGCGAATCGATCATGGATGTACCCGTTTACATCCTGGATTGCTTTGACGAGGACGAAGGTCAACCCGCCGATGGATTCGGTCAGCTTGTGGCGGCCTATGGCGCCGCAGTGACCCAACTCGGAGGCGGCATCATGCAGCCCAGGCTGCGTCGCGAGGAATTGGCATTCAGCGGCACCTGGGAGCGTATCGAGTTCCCCTTGGCCGTGGCAGCCATGCTGCTGGCCATGCTAGGCGCCGTATTCTTCATGATGGAGCGCCAGAAGGTTCAACGTCTTGAGGGTTCGATCGAATTCCTGGTGAACAGCAACTTTAACTTCCTCGTGGGAACCCCTGGSCAGATGAAGCAAGCCACKATGGTTCCGCCKTCGAAGGACTTGGTGARGTTTGCCAAGCAGTTCCGCCCYAARAAGGGYGAGAAGCGWGCTTACGCWMGYCCSATTGAAGCGGCSCTTCCCGACACRCTCAGTTTCCTYACCCGAGACCTGAACAARCTAAARGACGAGCTTGGAGATACSGGMTCGGTCAAGCAGCCCCAATCGGCATTCGTTGCTAGTAACTTAGTCTTGGACCTTCTGCGGGCTAACTCGAGCCGTTGGCGCACGAGCATTCACAAGTTCAGTGGCGAATTCATCGAAGGCAAGAACTCAAAAGAGAACGGCTATGTGGATGTGCGCTTAGATGTTGTCTTCTTCGGAACCAACTCGGCGGAAGCCACACGCTCCTATGAGCAGTTCCGCAGGGAGATCGAGCAGCAAGATGCTTGGTTTGTGAAGCTCGATGAGAAGCCGACCAAGGAATTGCCCGCTGGCAACGGAATCATCGTTGAGGGTTTGACCATCGGGGTGGACACCACCAAGGTTATTTCAGGCATCTAGCCGCACAAGGTAACAACCATGAGTTCACTCAAGAAACTATCGGCGATGCAGTACATGATCGCCCTGTGCATGATCGGCGCTTGCGCCCTCGGCTGGATGGGTTGGCAGCAGTATCAGCGCGCAGCTGAATTGCGCGACCTGTTGGCGATTGATACCAAGGACCAGCCCTTGCTGGGCCAAGAGAGCCTGTTGGAGCTGCAAGTCAAGGAAGTGCAAACCAAGGCTCGTCTATACACGGACTTGCACAAGCAATTGGAGGGTGAGGATCTGCGCGTGAGCGAGGATTCCGCGTCCTATATCCGTGGCATAGCCAGCAACCGGCAAATCGCTCTCGGAAGCGTGGCGGTCAACCCTTCGTCCCGGGGCGTGAAGGGCGTGAAGGGTTTCACCGACCGGGTCTACTCGATCCTCCCCAAGAACCTTGGTTCCGGGAAGAGTAAGGTTCCGACCTTCCAGCGCACCCAGATCGCGAACTTCATGTTCAAGCTCGAAGAAGGCTCCAAGCGAGTCAAGGTCACGAAGTTCCAGATCGGTACCCAGAAGTCGCTTCGACCCGAGGACGTGCCCGACGACAAGTGGACCTTCAAGTGTTCCATGACCATTCGCGGCAAGACCGAATAATCTTCAACGTGACCACCTCAGGATTTCAGCCCCTGGACCACAAGCGCCTGGCGCCCGACGTAATGCAAAGTCGGGCCCAGGCGTTGTTGGTTGAGGCCCAGCAACGCCGCAGTGTGCGGCACTTCTCTTCCGACCCGATCCCTGACGGTGTTCTGGACTACTGCATACAAATTGCGGGTACCGCACCTTCGGGCGCTCACAAGGAGCCTTGGACGTTTGTGGTTGTGACGGATCCTGCAAAGAAGAAGGCGGTCCGCGAGGCGGCCGAGGAAGAGGAGCGCGAGAACTATTCGGGTCGCATGAATGAGGAATGGGTCAAGGACCTGGAGCGCTTGGGTACGAACGCGGAGAAAGAGTTTTTGGAGACCGCGCCTGCTCTGATCGTCGTTATGCGACATGCCTGGCAAGTGGGTCCTGACGGCGAGCGGCAGCAGTGCTACTACACCCAGGAATCGGTGGGGATTGCCAGCGGCTTTCTCTTGATGGCATTGCACCACGCGGGTTTGGGCACGCTGACCCATACCCCGAGTCCCATGGGCTTTCTAACCAAGCTGCTGGGCCGCCCCACCAACGAAAAACCGTACCTGCTCATCCCCGTGGGCTACCCGAGCGAAGATTGCGAGGTCCCGCACCTGACTCGCCGCTCCCTGGAGCAACTGCGCATCCAGGACTGACTGGTCCCCCGGAGCTAACCGGGCATCTTTGCTACGTCACCGTATGCCCGCTTAGCTCCGGGGGACCAGTCATGTATGCACAGGGCACATGGGGCGCTGCTATCCGATCATCCTGAGGCAGCTTTGGGTATTTGGCTTTGCAAGGGGCGGGAAATACCCTACGGTTCGCCCTCAAGGGGAGCCAATTGGCCCTCTTACTCTTCGAGCTGCGGAAACGAGCAGCTCTGGCGCACGACAGGGAATCCCGTTTGGACCCGCGCCATCATCAGTCTTCGAGTCCCTCGCTGTCGTACGGATCGGAAGCGCCCTTAGCGATATACGTTCGCACCAGGCGCTGAGAGAGATCCGTCATCCAAAAGCAAGCAGAAGCACGCCGGTCTAGTACCGGATTCAAATCATTCCGTCTCCCTGAAGCCCTCCAGCGTGGTATCGACGACGCTGGCTTCACAGAGCCGCGTCCCATTCAGTTGGAAGCCATTCCCGCAGCCCTCGATGGTGCGGATGTCCTTGGGTTAGCACAAACCGGCACGGGTAAGACATGCGCGTTCGCCGTCCCGATCATCGAGCGCATCCTGACCTTCGAACTGAAGGGCCCGCGCGTTTTGATCGTGGCACCCACCCGGGAGCTCGTCCTACAGATCCAGGCCGAGATCATGTTGCTCGCGCGCCACACGAAAATCCGCTCAGTTGCCGTTTTTGGTGGCACTAGCGCTGCGCCCCAAATCCGCACCCTGCGCACGAACCCCGAGATCATCGTTGCGTGCCCCGGTCGACTGCTCGACCTCTGCAATCAGGGCAAGGTCAACCTCAACAACATCGAGACCTTGGTACTCGATGAAGCGGACCACATGTTCGACCAGGGTTTCCTGCCGGACATCAAGCGCATCCTCTCCAAGCTGCCGAAGAATCGTCAAAACCTGCTCTTCTCGGCAACCATGCCGGCGCAGATCAGGCACTTGGCAGACAGCATCCTATACAAGCCCCACGTGGTGGATTTGGGTGACTCTGCGCCGGCGGAGACCATCGAGCACGCCTTGTGTCCGGTGTCTGAAGGTCGCAAGTTCGACCTGCTCGAAATCTTGTTGCGGGAGGATGGCTTCACTTCGGCAATCGTGTTCCTGCGCACGAAGGCTCGCGCCAAACGTACGGCCATCAAACTCGCTAAGCGCGGGCACAAGGCCGTGGCGCTGCAGGGCAATATGTCCCAGTCCCAACGAGTGAAGGCCATGGACGGTTTCCGTAAGGGATCCTTCGATATCCTGGTAGCCACCGACATCGCAGCACGCGGAATCGACGTTGCAGACGTTTCGCAGGTGATCAACTACGACGTGCCGAACACGCCCGACACCTACACCCACCGTATCGGTCGCACGGGCCGCGCCGAAAAATCTGGTCGCGCGTACACCCTCTTCGCCAGGGAAGATCACTCCCAGGTGAGGGCTATCGAGAAGAAGCTCGGATCTAGCTTGCCGAGAGTCCGGATCGAAGGCTTTGATGCCCAGGAAAACGAAGCCGCTGGACAGGACGGCGCGCTTTCGCGGAATCGCAACCAGGGCCGAGGCCGCCGAAGTGCTGCTCCCCGTGGGCCGGGCGGAGGTCGCGGTTCAAAGTCGAGCGAGGCCGACCAGCCGACGCGTGCACCCCGAAACTCTCGAGGCAAGAAGCGCCTGCGTAAGGCCGAGAAGAGCAAGGGCACCGGACAGTGGTCCGAGCGCTCYGACGATCGGGATCGTGGAGCYGGKAGTGSTCCCAGCMGRCCTCGYTCGGGTGGYGGTTCCGGCCGYCGCCGCGGCAGGTAATTCTCACCGYGCCTAGCTTGGCACGGATTGGAGCCGTAGATACAAAAACGCCCACTGCCCGGATACGGGGAGTGGGCGTTTGTATGGGCCGCTAGCTAGTCGTAACAGGCTGAGGTAGCAGCTTGTGGTAGCTCTGGAGACTGTGCACCTGGGGGCGTCCGCGTTGCATTGCAGCGAGCGCGCTGACCACGGCTCGGATGCCGGCTAGGGTGGTGATGCACGGGATGCCTGCGTCGAGGGCGCTCGAGCGAATATAGGAGTCGTCGTGGCGCTGAACCTTGCCGAAGGGCGTGTTCAGGATCATGACGAGTTCCCGGTTCTTGATGCCGTCCACAATGTGGGGCCGACCTTCATGGACCTTGTGGATGCGTTCGCACGGGATGCCGATGGCGCGCAGGGTTTTCCAAGTGCCGTCGGTCGCGACCAGCTCGTAGCCGAGGGAAACTAGGCTGCGAGCCTCGGCGATGATGGAGCGCTTGTCCTCTTGCTTGACGGTCAGCAGGATGCGGCCCTTACGCGGCAGTTGCATGCCAGCGCCGATGTAAGCCTTGGCCAGGGCAAAGCCCAGGTCCTCGTCGATGCCCATGACCTCGCCCGTGGAACGCATCTCCGGGCTGAGCATGATGTCGGCACCGGGGAACTTGTTGAAGGGGAAGACCGGAGCTTTGACGCTCCAGTAGGGGGGCACGATGGGCTCTGTAAAACCGAGCTCGGAAAGGGTCATGCCGGCCATGACTTTGGCGGCTAGCTTGGCGAGCGGCACGCCGATCGCCTTGGAGACGAAGGGCACCGTGCGCGAGGCGCGCGGGTTGACCTCGATGATGTAGACCAAAGTGCCCTTGATCGCGAACTGCACGTTCATGAGCCCGATCACTCCCAATTCCAGTGCCATCAGTTTGGTGGCACGGGTGATCTCTTCGAGGGTCTCGGCCGAGAGCGTCGGTGCGGGCAGGATGCAGGTCGAGTCTCCGGAGTGAATACCGGCCTCTTCGATGTGCTCCATGATTCCGGCGACGACGACGATCTTGCCGTCGCAGATGGCGTCCACGTCGACCTCGATCGCATCCTCGAGAAACTTGTCCACCAGGATGGGCTTGTCCGGTGAGGCCTGCACGGCGTTAACCATGTAACGGTCCAGGGCTTCGTCGTCGTAGACGATTTCCATGGCGCGGCCGCCGAGTACGTAGCTGGGGCGCACGAGCACCGGATAGCCGATCTCGCGGGCGACTGCGAAAGCCTCGCCCACGTTGGTCGCCATGCCGGATTCGGGTTGGTTGAGGCCCAAGCGATCGAGGAAGGCGCCGAATTGTTCGCGGTCTTCCGCCTCGTCGATGGCTTTGACGGAAGTTCCGATCAGGGGGGCACCCGCTTTCTCCAAGCCCTCCGCCAGGTTCAGCGGGGTCTGACCACCGAATTGCACGATGATGCCTTCAGGCTTGATGGCCTCGACGATGTGCATCACATCCTCGTGGGTCAGGGGCTCGAAGAATAGGTCGTCCGAGGTGTCATAGTCGGTGGAAACGGTCTCCGGATTGGAGTTGACCATCACAGCGCGCTTGCCCATTTCCTGCATGGCCATGGCGGCGTGCACACAGCAGTAGTCAAACTCGATGCCCTGGCCGATGCGGTTCGGACCGCCGCCCAGAATCATGACCCGGTCAGTTTCGGTGGGGCGCAGTTCGGTTTCGTCTTCCCAGGTGGAGTAGTAGTAAGGCGTGACCGCATTGAATTCCGCGGCGCAGGTATCGACCAGTTTGTAGACGGGCTCGATGCCTTGCTCGCGACGAATTCCCCGCACGTTCTCCGGGGTTGTGCCGACGGCCAAGGCGATTTGCGTGTCCGCGTAGCCCATGGCTTTGGCCTTGCGCAGGAGCTCTGGGGTGAGCAAGGCTCCCGCCATCTCGCGCTCGAACTCGACTAGCTGGCGCATCGCTTCCAAGAACCACGGGTCGATGCCTGTGACCTCGTTGATTTCCTCTGTGCTCCAGCCGGCCCTGTAAGCCGTGCCGACTTCGAGCAAGCGATGTTCGGTGGGGGTGTGTAGCTTGGCCGCGATTTGACTGCGGCTGAGGGAATCCACAGGGAGCAAGGCGGCGCGCGGGTTCAGGCCGAAGCCAGCCTCGCCAGTTTCCAGTCCTCGTAGGGCTTTTTGCAGGGCTTCCTTGAAGGTGCGTCCGATGCTGAGCGTCTCGCCCACACTTTTCATTTGTGTGGTGAGAGTGGTGTTGGCGCCGGCGAATTTCTCGAAGGCGAAGCGCGGGATTTTGACCACGCAGTAGTCGATGGAGGGCTCGAAGCACGCGGGGGTCTCGCGCGTGATGTCGTTCTGGATCTCGTCAAGGGTGTAGCCCACGGCTAGCTTGGCGGCGAACTTGGCGATCGGAAAACCGGTCGCCTTGGAGGCCAAAGCCGAGGAGCGCGAGACGCGCGGGTTCATTTCAATGACGATCAAGCGGCCCGTTTTAGGGTCCATCGCGAACTGACAGTTGGATCCGCCAGTCTCCACGCCGATCTCGCGCATGATGCGCAGGGAGGCGTTGCGCATGTTTTGGTACTCACGGTCCGTGAGCGTTTGCGCAGGGGCCACGGTGATGGAGTCGCCCGTGTGCACGCCCATGGGGTCCAGGTTTTCGATGCAGCAAACGATGACCACGTTGTCGGCCGTGTCGCGCATGACCTCCATCTCGTACTCTTTCCAGCCGACGAGCGACTCTTCGATGAGCACTTCGCTGTTGAGCGAGAGGGAGAGTCCGCGGACCACGATGTCCTCGAATTCCTCCACGTTGTAGGCGATGCCGCCGCCCGAGCCACCCATGGTGAATCCGGGCCGGATCACGCACGGCAGGCCGATCTGGCCTAATACGCGTTGGGCGTCTTCCAGGGAGTGGGCCACGCCGGAGTGSGCGCATTCCAGGCCAGCKGMGGCCATGGCRGTRCGGAATAGGTCGCGGTCCTCGGCCTTGCGGATGACCTGGGCGTTGGCGCCGAGCATCTCGATGCCTAGGCGCTTGAAAACGCCCTTGTCATCGAGGATCAGCGCCAAGTTGAGGGCCGTTTGGCCTCCCAGGGTGGGCAGGATGGCGTCGGGGCGCTCTTTTTCGAGCACGGCCTCCACAAATTCGGGAGTGAGCGGCTCGATGTAAGTCGAGTCGGCCATCTCCGGGTCGGTCATGATGGTGGCGGGATTCGAATTGACCAGAATGACCCGGTAACCCTCTTCTTTGAGGGCTTTACAGGCTTGGGTTCCTGAGTAGTCGAATTCGCAAGCTTGGCCGATAACGATCGGCCCGCTGCCAAGAATCAGGATCGACTTAATGTCGTCGCGGCGCGGCATGGGAGGCTAGAGGGAGTTTCCCTCGGTGGCGGGTTGGGGGGGGATATGCCCGCCGGGAACGCGTCCTTCCCTGGCAAAGCGGTGAAGTAGAGCAAACCCGCTCCCCCCTGTCGAGCCGTTACGGCACTTGCTGCGCAGGTATCAGTCCTTCTTTTGTCAACACCTTCAGGGGCCGCCTCTCGGGGGCATTGGAGGGCAATTGACTGTCGATCCAGGACGGAATAGTTGTGGGCTCGGGAGTGGCCGCCCAGCCGTCGAGGACCAGGCCTCGGGAGGGACTTCCTTTCCTTTTGGAGCTATGGATCTCAGTCCCTAACTCGTCGGAGAGTCCCGTGGAAACCCCCTGACGGAAGCGGGCCAGGTAGGCACGCGGTACGGAGTCGCTAAGGAAGAGGTCGTCGGGTGTGAAGTGGGCCTGGGCAGCCTGGGACCATGCCCGATCCGGGTTCGTTTGTTGGAGCCCCCAGGCGCACGCGGCCGTGAGTAGGATTTGCACAGCTACCATGGCGGAGGACCAGTGGGCTCGGTGTTCAACATGCACGCGCCGGGTTAGCCAATCAGCGACCCCGATTCCAGCCATGGGCAGCAGGAAAGCCCCGCGGGGACCATGTTCCAGGCCACCGACTACGATCGGGGCCACACCAACAGCGATCCATGCGAGGACCCAGTTGGGGGCCGGTTGTTCCTCAGCCTCACGTCGCCCAAGCAGGAGATAAAACAATCCGAGCCAGGCGCAGCCTAAAGCGGCTAGCCAGAAGCCAATGCCGGCCAGGATGGAGGGAGAGCCCGATAAGTTGCCCAAAATGGCCGACCAGAGGTCTGGCCATTGACCCCCACCCACGGTCACCGAGACCCAAAGGCAAAGCCCGGTTACAACCGCCAGGGAGAAGGCGTTGGTTCGCGCCTGGGCTTGG
Source organism: Planctomycetota bacterium (assembly GCA_016764635.1). Taxonomy (GTDB): domain Bacteria; phylum Planctomycetota; class UBA1135; order UBA1135; genus NORP259. The sequence continues at coordinate 8,694 of JAESRM010000004.1, read as the reverse complement.
CCTTTGCCACGGGAATCCACGGCCCAAATAGCCGCCGGTGCCAACCAGATGTTTTCAGGCTGGAGCATGAACGCTAGTAAGAGGTAGGACGTAGCCCGCCACATATAGCCCTGCTTACGGCTCTGTTGGGTTTGGAAGAGGCTGGTGCACAGCAGAGTGGACCCGAAGAGGCCGGCGCTGAACTCAATGGGGAGGGTGCCGCCTAGCCATGCGAGCGGTGAGATGGCCACAACGAGCGTGGCTGCCAGGCCTACTTCGTGATCGAACCCGATGCGGTGCATGAGCCGCATGAGCAGGAATAGGCTCGCCCCGTACAGGATGGCGGACCAAAGGAAGGCTGAGGCCTCTAGGCCTATGCCGAACAGCGACTGGCTAGCAAGAATCGGCAATGCCATCAAACCCTGGGGGGCAGGGCCGGATCCGTCCATTTGCCAGATGACCTCCAAGCCTCCAAAGAAGCGCTCGGTAGGCAGCCCCAGCGCGATAAGGATCAGCCCGATTGAGAGTAAAAGTGTCTGCCAAACCCGGCGCATGCGAGAATTGGCCTGGGATYCGCTGACCAAGCGATTGAGCTCCAGTCGCGGGTAGTCTTCGCCCCCGTGGTGTTCCCCAKGGTCGTGGGGCGTGGGGTCAAGAGGGCTGTTTTGGTTCATTCTTGGCGCRGKGCGTTATGATGACTAGCRGCCGYGYTTCRCGGCAYAGGTTGAGCATTGCAAGGCCRCACCCTTATTCCAAACACCACMTCTTCTTTCCATGCGCCTGTTCCGTTTTCTCTGGTTRAGCATCGCCCTTTGCYTGCTGGTGGTTGCATCTCCCGCATCTGCCCARAAGAAGTCGAGMAGGGACATYTACAAGCAAGATGTGGCGTTTGCGTTGGACGCGCTGGAGAAGGAGTGCGGGCACTTCTTCAAGCTCAAGGGCATCAAATGGAAGGCGGTGCGCTCTGAATTCACCAAGTCCTCCAAAAAGGTGACTACGGATGAGGAGCACTTCATGCTCCTGCGCCGCTTGCTGGCCCGGGTCAAAGATGGCCATGCGAGCGTGAARYTGGGCGCCMAAAAYCAGGACTTCCRCCTGTCKGARGAWGTCATGCCGCGCCTCTACGGTTCGGGRTTGTTCCTGACRCGCATTGGCAAGAAGTACTACGTGCGCAATGTGCGCGGGGATGCGGAGGAGTTGCGTATCAAGCCCGGAATGGAGGTCGTGAAAGTCAACAAGGTCAAAGCTGCCAAGTGGTTTGCGGACCGCCTTGAATCCCACCGGGACGGGCGTAGTTTTTCGACCGATCACCACGCTGATTTCTTCACGCGCAACCGGGGCATGGCCCATCCCCAGGGGACGCGACTGAAGCTTGTACTCAAGGATGCCGATGGGGGCACGTTGAAGCGAACGGTGACGTGCACTTCCAAGTATTACTCGAATGAGGGGCCGGTGTTTTTTCCGGCAGAAGCCAAATACACAAAGGACCTCACCTATGCGGTGACCCCTGAGGGTTATGGATACATTCACATTCGGCGCTGCAAGGGGAACCTTCCGGAGCAGATGGATGAGGCGTTGCAGGGCGTTGGAGAGGTGCCGGGCATGATTTTGGACTTCCGCGGAAACCCGGGTGGCGGCTTTGATCATGGGGCCCTGTTCTCCCGCTTCGTGCCTAAGGGACAGGTCTTCAGYCCMGGGTCYAARAGCTACAAGTCCGCAGGGCCGTTGCCTTTTGGTGGCCCGTTGGTCGTCCTGGTGGATGGGTCGGTTTGCAGTGCTGGCGAAACAGCGAGTGGCATGTTCAAGGAGGAGCATCGCGGCTACATGATCGGCGAGACACCTACAGCCGGCATGTCCGCCCAGAAGACAACGATTGTTTTGCCTTCAGGGAAGTTCGACTTGTACGTGGCGATCGGTTCCAATAAGTCCTCCTATCAGGGTGGTCGCGGCATCGAAGGGATCGGAATCGAACCCCACGAAATAGTCCCCCTAGACCTGGACGATTTGCGCGCTGGGCGGGACACTCACATTCAACGAGCGGTCGCACTGCTCAATGACTTTCCCGCGAAGAAGGTCCGTTACAAACCCAAGAAATTCGGCTGGAGCTACAAAGGGAAATGAAATTGAGCCATGTCGTTTGGGCGATGATGTTGCTGGGCGCGCTCTCGTGCGTGTCCCCGACGTCCGCAACCCGAGATCCATCATTCGATGACCCCATGCACTTCGATCCCGTTGTGTACCCCGCCTCCATGGGTGGTTTCGTCACGACCATCGGTCTTTCGGAGATGCAGGAAGACAGCTGGGGATCCTTTGATTTCCCGATCTATGTCGGCGTGGCGTATCTTCAGAAACTCGGTATGGATCCCCTTCAGATGGAGATCGGGTGGAACTACAACCATGAGAAGATAGGCGGTGGATCTTCACCTGAGGAGCGGTTGCGTTTCTTTGTCGTCGACCTCGGGGTGGGCGTGGCGATCCCGCTCACCAAGTCCAAGAACAATGTATTCGAACCCTATGTGGGCGGTGGATTGGCGTTTTTATTCGCGCGCAAGGACGAGGAGGTGGGACTCGAAATCGAACACTTCCAAGACGGAGACCAGGGCTACTACATGCACGCGGGATTGCGTATGCACATCGAAGGAGGGCAGTACTTATCCGTGGATTGGCGTTGGTTGCGTGCGGTTGAAGTGGATTTAGGTGCGGGCCTCCAATCCGCGGAATCGAATAGCCTCTCCATTGGGTTTGGCTATTCGTTCTAGCAGGTAGCCCTGCTAGCCTAGGGTTTTGCGGTCCGACCTAGAATATATGAGGGCCGACCACCGAGGAAGTTCGTGCCGCAGACTATCCATCCACCGGGAGGCTCGGGCTGGCTCGGCGTAGCCGGGCCWGGTYGGGCCTCCGTCGGTGGAGGGAGAGTTTGTGGCTCGGTACTTCCGTAGTRTTTCTCTTCGACGTACACCGGTTGCACGCAGGCNCYGYKTGCRSRCRWSCKCCGTGTKCGGACGACCTGGAGAAATTGTGCGGATGKRYGGAGCCACGAATTCYCCCTCCACGTACGCAATCCCGGCTCCGCCGGAATTGCACGTGGATGGATAATCCGCGGCACCATCCATCCGCGCGGAGTCCGCACCACAAACCACAAAGGTGCCGGGGGGAAAGAGCCAAGCAACGGACCGTCCCATTTGTCCGGAGCGCGTCTTTATGAAGCATCCGGGCTAGGCTAGGTTAGCCCGGCGGGTCCGTGTGCCTTACTGGGAGAGCCAGTCTTCAATGGTCGTGCGCAGGCTTTGTGCTTCGATTTCCTGGTCCCACTGAACTTTGCCAATCGCTTGCGGCAGGACGAATCGAGGTTTGGAGACTTGACCTTTTTTGTCCTGGGCCAAGCCCTTGAGGAAAGCGTCGCTGTCGAGGGTGGCTGCTTTTCCCGCGTTCCATTCGCTCCATGAACGGGGCAGCCCGAGCGTTTYCAGCAAGTCCATGAGGCGCTGTTCCAAGTCTGTCTGGATGAGCATRCCTTGGGAATGACTGGCGCGTACGGCGAGCCCCAATCCAAGGGCGACCGCAATTCCGTGGGGCACGGTTCCGAAGCCGGTGGCGTGTTCGATGGCGTGGCCAAACGTGTGACCCAGGTTCAGGGCCTTGCGAGGTCCCAGTTCGGTGGGGTCTGATTGCACCCACTGCGCCTTGGTTCGAATGCAGGCCTTGATGAGGGAGCCCAGCGCTTCAGGGTCTGTGCCTCCGGGACTGGCGACGCTGGTTGCGATACGCTCAAGCTCTTCGAAGAGGCTCGGTTTCGCGAGTAGGACGGCTTTGACCACCTCGCCGAGGCCGGAGCGCCAGTCTTGAAGGTCCTGCGTTGCGAGCACTTGCAGGTCTGCAAGCACGAAGCGCGGCGCGTGGAATGTGCCGGCCAAATTCTTGCCGGCGCTTAGATTGACAGCGGTCTTGCCGCCCACCGATGCATCCACTTGGGCCAAGAGGGTCGTGGGCATGTGCGCCACGGATAGACCGCGCTTGAAGAGGGAAGCCGCCAGCCCGCCCATGTCCCCGGTGACGCCACCGCCGAAAGTGAGCAGGAGTGAGTCCCGAGACAACCCCGCATCGGCCATGAAGTCGAGCACCTGGCCGAGTTGCGCCCAGTCCTTGTGGCTTTCGCCCGAAGGCAGGACGAAAGTGGGCAGCCCTTGAAGGGCGCCCAGCTTCTTGCCGTGCAAAGCGAGTACGGTTTCATCGGCCAGTAGTGCAACCGTTTGAAACGGCTTGCAAAGGTCCGAAGCGGCTTCTAATGCTCCATGGCCGACCAGCACGGGGTAGGACAACAGGCTCTCCGCCRTCTCGGGCAGAAGTCCGGCGTCGGAGAGGGGCAGCTCTCGCGGGGYTTKCATGGGAKTTAGGCCTTCRCGGCTTGTTGYTCCATSCGRGCSCGACGGCGCGCSGCGAGCTTGYYYTGCAGKATYTKGTTTTGKCGCTTGTCCTTGCTGATGAGCCARGTGATGACRACCATGATGATGCCGGTGATGGCYAGCAGGGCCCAMAGGATCTGCTTYTCRGTGGTGTCAATTTTKGGRGTGTASACYTCCACRCTTTGCATGACGAAGAGCGGCGTYTTGCCCGCGCGTCCGTCACGCATTTCGTAGACCACRTTCTTGAGGAAGAACCCACGGCCSGTKACCAATTGGGCTTTGCCMCGGTARTCGTGCAGCGCCTCGTTGTCGAAGGCTCCGATCCACTGGATCAGGCCRTTGCCYCGTTTCCAKGTGTAGTTGCCGATCCAGCCCTTCATGATCTGGTTGCGGTGAAGGGGGTTTTCGCCGACCTCTACCGTGCTTGCGGCCTGGCTTGAGGAAATCGGGAAGCGGAAGGCCATGCCTCGCAGGGAATCGTCGCCTTTGAACATGCGACCCAGGTATTCATCGCCAAATTCAGGCACGTTGTCCCAGTCGATTTGGCCGGCTTCTTGGTTGGCCTTGGCGAGCAACTCCCATTGGGCTTGGTAGGGAATACCCTTCGCGCCTTCGGTGGCCACGTCGTCCTCAACAAGCGCCATGGCGGGGGTGCTCAGGTTTTTATCTAGTTGAAGGTACTCGTAGGAGCCGACTAATTTTCGGCCTACAAGTAGCGGCGCGTTGATCCACTCACCCTTGATTTCCGCGTGGTGCATCTGAACGAACATGCCGTCCAGGCGGAGGAAGTCCGAGGGCAGTTCGTCGTTCTTGCCGGAATCTGAAACGATGAAGTGAGCGTGACTGCCATCCTTCTGCTCGAGCGTGCCGTAGAATGTTGCGGGAGACTTGTCGGTTCCGGGCCGATGGCGGAGGTTGAGGATTTCGCCTCGCACGCGCAGCGGATCCAAGCGGTGGTCGGCAGGGTTGGCYGCCARRGCTTGYTGRATTTCYTTGGTKARATCCTGAATCCCCAACTCGGTGTACTGAATGGGYGTGAGCTTRCGCGTGTACTTKAGCGTGGCGAGGATGCTYTCTTCCTTGAGGTGYACCTGSTCGGCTTCATTGGAGTCGAGGATGTTATCCAGCAACGAGGCGTCTTTGAATTCAGGAAYGAAGACTTGGCTGTCGCTCACCAGGGCGTCCATGACMACGCCGCTYGCAAGTTTCTCYTTRGCACTATCCCCATACTCATTGGCCTTGGTGTTGGTGCTGATGTAGGCGCCTACCAGAATCATAAAACCGATGGAGAGGACGATCAGCCTGCGCTTGTCCTTCTTGGCCATGCGATCAGCTTCTTCGGAGGTCATGCGGGCACGGGTGGATTGTCCGGATGTTCTTTTCATATCGTTTGGGAGGGGCGGGGCCGTGGGGCGAGATCAGCGTGCAGTGGAAAGGACGTGTTGGCGGGCGGCATCGACAAAGGCGCGGAACAATTGTCCATGGGGGCCTTCCGCTGCGGATGCTTCGGGGTGCCATTGCACTCCGATAGCAAAAGCATGTCCGGGCAATTCAATGGCTTCGACCAATCCTTGTTCGTCCTTGGCGCAAACTGTCCAAGGGGTCGGGATTTGGTGAAGGGCTTGGTGGTGACGGGAGATCACGGGTACGGAGGATACCCCCATGGCCTGACCCAGTTTCGTTCCGGATTCGATCAAAACAGGGTGTTCTACGCCTCCGGAGTGTTCCTGGCAGCCAGGGCGGTCTTCAGGCAGGTGCTGTAGCATTTGCGCGCCGGCCTTCAAACCCAGCATTTGCATGCCGTAGCACACTCCGAGAACCGGGAGGCCTCTTTCGAGAATGCGGCCCGTCAGATCCAGGTCGAAGTCCTGCTTCGCGGGCGGAGTCACATCCGCGGACGGGTGCGTGGGGCCCAGGCCAATGCGTTCCGTATCGAAGTCATCYCCGCCGGTCAGYAGCACRCCTTGGACCTGGTCGAGCAATTGCTCCACGTAGGCCGGGTCCGCTACAGGCGGGATCGGCACCGGGAAGCCACCCGCTTGCCAAACGGCCTCGCTGTAGCGCATGTCGAGGGCGAAGCGTTGCTTCTTTTCGGTCAACAACAGGCCGTTGATTGCGATGWGGGGGCGGGAGTCTTGATTCATGGGSTGCACGGGGGTCGTCCCTATTATGGCAAGTGCTGGGGTGGGGGCTGGCCTTGAACCCCCATTTTGCACGGCACGACACCTTGGGGGCCGGAATACCCCGAGGATGGTTGACCCCCGCCCTTCGATGGGCGAGCGTAGCGGCCTTCCCGCAGCTCGGGACTGAAACTATGGACTACCTTTGGTTGCAAATACTCGCCCTCATTGGAGGGTTCTATCTACTGGCCAAGGGCTCGGACGGGCTGGTTGAGGGCGGTGAGCATATTGCTCGCCACTTCGATGTGAGCCCGCTCACCATCGGCTTGACGGTGGTCGCGTGGGGTACTTCTTTGCCCGAGCTCATCATCTCGACTTGGTCTGCGATCCAGGGCAATGCGGGGGAGTCCTTGGGTGTGGTGATCGGCTCCAACTCTGCGAACTTGGGGCTGGTSCTCGGAACGTGCGCGTTGATCTTGCCAGCTACGGTCGAATACCGAGTTCGCGTTCGCGACGGCTTTTGGTTGATCGGCTCGCTGGTGATTGTGTTCGGCGCGTTGGCCGACGGTGAAATCGGGCGGCTCGACGGTCTGCTGTTTGTTGTGGCGTTCCTCATTTACCAGTACGGGCTCCTGAAAGCTGGCAAGGCTGAGGGCAATGGGGGCCCGGCGGAGAGGGAGACTTCACCGCTCGGGCCTTATATAAGGAAGGTTCTGATCGGCAGTCTCATGATCGGAGTGGGAGCGCGCACCGCGATGTGGGGCGGAGAGGGTGTGGCAGCGCACGTGGGGTTATCGTCCACTGTGATCGGCTTGACCGTGTTTGCGGTGGGCACATCTCTTCCGGAATTGTTCGCGGGCGTGGCGAGTGCCTTGCGGGGTCAGGCGGCCATGGGCCTGGGCAATGTGATCGGTAGCAACATCTTCAATGTGCTTGCAGCCCTGGGTTGCGCGGGCCTCACGAGCCCCATCATCGGGTCTCCGGATGTGGTGCACACGGTCATGTACCGTGATGTGCCAGTGGCGTTGACCTTTAGCGTCGTGCTCTTGGTCCTGCCATTCCTGCCCAAGGGCAAGTATCGCTACAAGGGCGTTCTCGTGGCCAGTGGTTACGTGGCGTACATGAGCTACCTGATGAGCGTTGGGCTGAGCTGAAACCTAGCGGTCAATTGGAGGCGCTGAACAGGGCGCAGCCGCAGAGCTTGTAGAGCAAGCGGGCGCCCACGACGGCGTCCCAACCGGTGCCTTCGGGATCGCCAGCTGCGCCCGGGCTGACCTCGCAAAGGTCGAATCCGACCACTTTTCGGCCGCTTCGGGCCAATTCGGTGAGGATCAGCATGGCCTCGGACCATTGCAGTCCGCCGGGGACTGGCGTGCCTGTGCCGGGGCAGAGCGAGGGGTCGAGCCCGTCGATGTCGRGGGTGATGTAAACGTTCTGGGGGAGCTTGGAAATCGCGGAACGTACCAGCTGGCGCAACTCTTGGCCGCCAAGCCGAGACTCCGACCAGTCATCGTCGAAGATGGCATGGATGCGTTTGTCGGACTCGATGCGTTCCGCTTCCTGGGCGCCCAAATCGCGCAGTCCGATCTGGAGCAGGTGGCTCACGCCGGGGGCTTCTTCGAGCACGTTGTGGAGGATGGACGCGTGGGAGAATTTGAAGCCCTCGAAAGCGACCCGCAGGTCGGCGTGGGCATCCAGATGAAGAATTCCGAGTCCGGGATAGGCCTTGGCGCAGGCTTCGATGGATCCCTGGGGWACGGAGTGATCGCCGCCRAGGATKGCGGGGATGCGRTYTTGKGCCAGGCAGCYTTCGGCGAAKTCGTAGACCGCYTGGCGAACCTGTTGACCGATTTCATTGATGCGAATCAGGTCGTTCTGGGCGCTGGGGTCGTCCTCTAKATGRCCMCCCTTGGCGATGATRGGTTCRGCGAGCAGGCKGGCCTCCGAGTTCCARCTTKCGAAGCGGGGGTCCTSGATCATCAGCATGCCGGCTTCGTAGGGCTTGCCGTAGATGCGGTCGAAGAGATCGATCTGGTGRCTGGCKGCGAGGATGGCTTGGGGGCCGTGTCGCGTGCCGGGTCGGTAGGACGTGGTGGCGTCGAAGGGCACKGCGAGCACGTGRATYGCGGCYTGATCGGGCGTGCAGCTGAGGCCAAAGAGGCCACTTTCTGGGGTGGCGGCGGCGTCGGGAT